>NZ_VWWH01000004.1:0-227752 GCF_011753045.1 Burkholderia sp. Ap-955 | reverse complement strand
CGATGCGGACGCCGGTGCGTCCGGGCGTGCAGCGGCCGGCTGGGCAGGCGCGCGCGGCGGCAAGGCGGCCGAAGGCGGGAAAGTTTCGGATGGGGCTGCCGAGGCAGATGCAGAGGCGTCCCCGGTGGGCGTGTACACGGTCGCGGCCGAGCCGGCCTTCGTGCCGGCCAACTGGCCGCGCAACGACGCGACTTCACGCGTCAGCGTCTCGACGGTCGCCTCGAGGCGTGCGACGCGCTCGGCCAACGGAACCGGCGGCTGGACGGGCGGTGCCTGCATCGCGAACGCATCGGAGGCCGTGCCTTTGCTTTTGCGCTTGCGCTGTTGCAGCGTGTTGTCGAGGCAGAACCCGATCGCGGCGCCGAGCACTGCGCCGGTGATGGCGGAGAAATCCCCGATCAATGCGGCAATCCCGCCCACGATGAAGCCGATTGCGGTAAAAGCCCAGTTCATCTCGCCCTGCTCCCTCTCTCGTATCGTTATCGGCCTGCGATCGGATGTTTGCCGGTCGAGGCGGTATCGGCATGGCCGGCAGGCGAACCGGCATGCGCTGCTGACCACGGTGGCCGCATGGCGGCCTGCGTCGCGGTCAGCCTGTTGGCGGGGAATGTATCACAGCGGCCGTCGCGGATTTTCCGGGTTGGCGCGGTATCGTGGCGTGCACTGTCCGGTGTCGCCGCGCGGCTTTTTGCACGGTCATGCTTTTTATTGGTGGAGGCGATGCGCTTTCGTCTGAACAGATCGGCGCGTGATCGGACGTGAAATTGTCGTAAAGCGACGCGTGCCCGATGCGAATTGGCGCAAGGCGAGACGCGATATGCGCCGCGCTGCTGCGCACAAGTCCGACGCGCGATGCCCGCCGTTGCTGGCCGTGCGCGTATTGCGCCGCCGCAATCGGGTGCCGCCGCGTGCCGCGGCCCGCCCGGCGGGGCTGGCAGCCGTGTCGTATTTGCGCAAGCGTTTGTCGTAATTCGTCGGCAGGTCGGGGTTTTTTCTGGCAACTATGTAGGCACGCTAAGACAAGCGCGAGTCCCCGCTACACGAGGAGAAGGTTTCGATGGATGCCCCCAAGGTCGTGGTCGAAGGTCTGTGCAAGGTGTTTGGAAGCAACCCGCAGCAGGCGCTCGACATGCTCGCCGCCGGCGCGACGAAGGACGATGTGCTCAAGCGCACCGGCCAGGTCGTCGGCGTGCACAACGTCTCCTTCGATGTGCAGGAAGGCGAAATTTTCGTGCTGATGGGCCTGTCCGGCTCCGGCAAGTCTACGCTGATCCGCCTCGTGAACCGGCTGGTCGATCCCAGCGCCGGCAAGGTGATGATCGACGGGCTCGACGTCGCGTCGGCGCGCCGCTCGGCGCTGACCGCGCTGCGCCGCAAGGACATGAGCATGGTGTTCCAGTCGTTCGCGCTGATGCCGCACCGTACCGTCGTGTCGAATGCGGCGTTCGGACTCGAAGTCGGGGGCATGGGCAAGAAGGAGCGCGAGCGGCGTGCGATGGAGGTGCTCGAGCAGGTCGGCCTCGCACCGTTCTCGCACAAGCTGCCGTCCGAGCTGTCGGGCGGCATGCAGCAGCGCGTCGGCCTTGCCCGCGCGCTGGCCGTGAACCCGTCGCTGATGATCATGGACGAGGCGTTCTCCGCGCTCGATCCGCTCAAGCGCCGGGAAATGCAGGATGTGCTGCTGCAACTGCAGAAGGAACAACGCCGCACGATCATGTTCGTGTCGCACGATCTGGAAGAAGCGCTGCGCATCGGCAACCGCATCGCGATCATGGAAGGTGGCCGGCTCGTGCAGGTCGGCACGCCGCAGGACATCATCGCGAACCCGGCCGACGATTACGTGCGCGCGTTCTTCGACGGCATCGACACCAGCCGCTACCTGACGGCCGGCGACCTGATGCAGACGGGCGCCGTGCCGATCGTGTCGAAGTGCGATGCCGCGAACGTCGCGGCGACGCTGAACGGCAGTGCCGACTATGCGTTCGTGCTCGATGCGCAACGCAAGATCCGCGGCTTCGTCACGCGCGATGCGATCGGCCAGGCGACGCCGTCCGTGAGCCCGATCGAATCCATCCGGCGCGACGCGTCGCTCGAACATGTCGTCGCGCGCGTGGTCGCGAGCCCGAATGCACTGCCGGTCGTCGACGACGACGGCTGCTACTGCGGCTCGGTCGATCGTGCGCTCATCCTGAAGGCCATCACGCGTTCGCGAGGTTCCCATGTCTGAAATGATTCCGCTCGGTACCTGGGTCGACCAGTCCGTTCACTACCTGCTCGACCACGACGCCAAGACGTTCGACACGATCGGCCAGGCGATCGAGGGGCTCGCGGCATTCGTCGAGCACGGCCTGCAGGCGATCCCGATGTGGCTGATGATGGCCATCTTCATCGGTGTCGGGCTGTGGCGGGTGGGCTGGCGCTTCGCGCTGTTCACCACGCTGTCGCTGCTGCTGATCTTCGCGACCGGCTTCTGGGACCAGACGGTCATCACGCTCGGCCTCACGCTGTCGTCGACGATCATCAGCCTCGTGCTCGGCATCCCGCTCGGCATCTGGGCGGCGAAGAGCAAGTGGGTCGCCGCGATCGTGCGCCCGATCCTCGACCTGATGCAGACGATGCCCGCGTTCGTCTACCTGATTCCGGCCGCGATGCTGTTCGGTCTCGGCCGCGTGCCGGGGATCCTGTCGACGGTGATCTTCGCGATGCCGCCGGCGGTGCGCCTGACGAGCCTCGGGATCCGCCACGTGAACCGCGAGATCGTCGAAGCCGGCCAAGCCTTCGGCTGCACGCCGTGGCAGTTGCTGTACAAGGTGCAGTTCCCGAATGCGCTGCCGTCGATCATGCAGGGCGTGAACCAGACGATCATGATGGCGCTGTCGATGGTGATCATCGCGTCGATGGTGGGTGCAGGCGGCCTCGGTAACGACGTGCTCGCCAGTATCCAGCGCCTCGACATCGGCCTCGGCTTCGAAAGCGGTCTGTCGGTCGTGCTGCTCGCGATCATTCTCGACCGCATTACCGAAAGCTTCGGCCGTGCGCCGGGCACCGTGAAGGCGCCGCTGTTCTCGGGTCTCAAGCAGCTGTTTCGCGTGAAGGCCGCGCCCGCCCAGGCTTGACCTCCAGCGGCCGGAACCCTCCGGCCGCTCATCCTGAATAGAGATAACGGCCTCCGCGGCATCTGCCGCGGGGCTGGCCCCCTGCAACCTCCTCGCCAGGAGACCGATGTGACGTCCGCCGTCGCTGTCGCGCCCGCAGCCTGCGTTTCACCGGTTTCATCTCTCGCCCATTTCGGCTTCCTGACGCTGCCGAACTTTTCGATGATCGCGTTTTCGAGCGCCGTCGAAGTGCTTCGGATGGCGAACTACGTCGGGCGCGCCGATCACTACCAGTGGTCGATCTATTCGCTCGACGGCTGTCCGGTGCACGCCAGCAACGGCATCGCGGTACGGCCCACGCAGGCGCTCGACTATACGAACCTGCCCGACGTGATGATCGTGTGCGGCGGCATCCGCATCCGCGACGTGGTCGACGAGGGTGCGCGCGATACGCTCGCGGCGCTCGCCGAACGTGGTCTGCCGCTCGGCGGCATCTGCACGGGCGCGTATGCGCTGATGTCGAGCGGGCTGCTCGACGGCTATCGCTGCACCGTGCACTGGGAGAACCTGTCCGCGCTGCATGCCGAGTTTCCGCAAGTGGGTTTTGCGGACGAACTGTTCGTCGTCGACCGCGACCGGCTGACCTGCACCGGCGGCACCGCGCCGCTCGACCTGATGCTGAACCTCGTCGGCATGCGCTTCGGCCAGCAGCTGGCCGCGCAGGTATCCGAGCAGTTCATCCTGGAGCGCATCCGCAGCTCGACGGACACGCAGCCGATTCCGGTCGATGCGCGCGTCGGCTTCTCGCGCGCGGAGCTGATCGAGGTCGTGCGGCTGATGGAGGCGAACATCGAGGAGCCGCTGTCGCTCGAGGAGCTCGCGCGGCTCGTGCGGCTGTCGCAGCGGCACCTGCAGCGCATGTTCAAGGTGTACCTGAACGTGTCGCCGACCCACTATTACCTGACGCTGCGCCTGAAGCGCGCACGCGACCTGCTGCGCACGACCGATGCGTCGATCGCACGCGTGACGACGGTCTGCGGCTTTCATTCGCCATGCCATTTCAGCAAGGCCTACCGTGCGCAGTTCGGCCACGCGCCGAGCTACGAGCGCCGGTTGCCCGGGCGCTGACCGAACCTCTGGTCCGCGACGCCGCCGGGATCGCGGCGCGCGGCTTCAATAAACGATCCCGTATTCAAGCAAACGACATCACTTTGAGGAGAAGCAAGATGAAGCGCCTATTGATCGCAGCGGTGTGCGGGATCGGGATAACCGCGCCGATGTCGGCCGTGTACGCGGCCGATCCGCCCGTGTGCAAGAACGTGCGCTTCGCGGACGTCGGCTGGTCCGACATCGCGGCGACCACGGGCCTCGCATCGACGATGCTGCAGGGGCTCGGCTACAGCCCGACGAAGACGATCGCCTCGGTGCCGATCACGTTCGCCGGCATCAAGAGCAAGCAGATCGACGTGTTCCTCGGCTACTGGTCGCCGACGATGGACCCGATCATCCAGCCGTTCACGAAGGCCGGCCAGATCAAGGTGCTTTCGACGCCGAACCTGACGGGCGCGAAATATACGCTCGCGGTGCCCGACTACGTGTACCAGGGCGGCCTGAAGTCGTTCGCGGATATTCAGAAGTACGCGGACAAGCTGAACGGCAAGATCTACGGGATCGAACCGGGCAACGACGGCAACCTGCTGATCAAGAAGATGATCGACGGCAACCAGTTCGGCCTCGGCAAGTTCAAGATGGTCGAGTCGAGCGAGGCCGGGATGCTGGTCGAGGTGAATCGCGCGATCCGCGACAAGCAGTGGATCGTGTTCCTTGGGTGGGAACCGCATCCGATGAACGTGCAGATGAAGATCGACTACCTGACCGGCGGCGACGACGTGTTCGGCCCGAACTACGGCGAAGCGAAGGTGCTGACGGCGACGCCGCCCGACTACGCGCAGCGCTGCCCGAACGTCGCGAAGTTCGTGTCGAACCTGCAGTTCACGACGTCGATCGAGAACCACGTGATGATGCCGATCATGAACAAGGAAGATCCGAACAAGGCGGCGGCCGAGTGGCTGAAGGCGAACCCGCAGGCGCTCGACAAGTGGCTCGCCGGCGTGACGACGCTCGACGGCAAGCCGGGCCTGCCGGCGGTGAAGGCTTATCTCGGCGTGCATTGAGCGTGACGCGTCGGACTTCGCGGCTTCGACTGGAAGCCTGACGTGTTTCCGAGCCGGTGGAAGCAGGGTGCGCATCCTGCTGCCACCGGCTTTTTGTTTCCGGCTTCAGGTTCGGCCCGTCAGTGGACGGGCGATGCGCTAGACTGCTCGATCCCGATCGAGGAGACGGCAATGATACGCAGTGCGCTTGAGGTATCCGGATGGCGGCAGGTGGCCGGCAGGCGGCCGAGGCCGAACGGCGCGTCGGCTTGTCGCGACGCAGGCTGCAGCCGGACGATGCCGCACTGCGGCCATTCACGCGCATGAAGCGCATCGAGCAAGTGGTGCTTGCCGCCGATCTCGCGGGCACGGCGGTGTTCGCGGTCGAGGGTGCCAATGCGGCGATCGGCGCCGGGCTCGACCTGTTCGGTGTGATGGTGCTGTCGCTCGTCGTCGCGCTCGGCGGCGGCGTGATCCGCGATCTGCTGATCGGCGCGCGGCCGCCCAGCGCCGTGAGCGACTGGCGCTATCCGGCGCTCGCGTTCGCGTCCGGGCTGTTCGCGTTCGTCTTTCATGCGCGGGTGGCCGAGTTCTCGCCGTCGATGCTCACGACGCTCGATGCGGCCGGCCTCGCGTTGTTCGCGGTCGCGGGCGCGGTAAAGGCGCTCGAGTTCCGCGTCCACCCGTTCATCGCGACGCTGATGGGCGCCGTGACCGGGTGCGGCGGCGGCGTCGTGCGCGACGTGTTGCTCGCGCGGATACCGGTCGTGCTGGTCACGGACATTTATGCGAGCGCGGCGCTGCTTGGCGCGGTCGTCGTCGTGTCGTGCCGGCGGCTCGGTTGTCCGCCGGTCGTCGCGGCCGTGCTCGGCGGCATCGCCTGCTTTGCGCTGCGGATGGCGGCCGTGCGCTTCGGCTGGCAGTTGCCGAAAATCGCGGGCGGGGCGTAAACGGCGCTTCAAGCACGCTTCGCGCAGCCGCAGCCGCGCGGAAAAGGATAGGACAGAATCGCGACGACTGACCCGGACCGGACGTTCGTTTCGCGCAGCGCAATGGATCGCAATCGGGTACGCCTATGCCGCCTCTCGTCGAAGCAATCCTGGGTTGGGCCACAGTCGCGCTGGGCGCACTGGGCTTGATCTGCATGATGATCTGGCCGCTGACGCCGGACCGGTGGGTGTTCGAGGCCGGCTATGCGTGCCTGCCCGACGGCCGGGACCTGATCCTGTCGCCGCGGCGCATGCGCATGGGGCACTTCGTGTGGTGGTCGTTCGGCTTCGGGCTGTGTGCGTTGGGACTGGCCTGCATGATGGGCGTACCGCTGCTTGCCGGGAGCGTTACCGGTGACGAATTGCATGCGTGGTACGAATGGCTCGGGCTTGGCGTCTTCGGTGTGTTCGTCGCCAGCGCGGGCGTGCTGTTGATCTGGATCGGCCCCAAGCTGATGCGCGCGCGCTGGTTTGCCGGTCCGCTGCGCGAAGTGCGTTTCTGCTGGCGTGACGGCGAACGCTGGATCGATATTCGCACCACGCGCCTGCTGCGCAAGCCGGTGCTGAATACCTACGCGTGCCGCGATCTGGAGCACCTGCTGGTCGGTGGCCGGAAAGGTATCGACGGCGCGGTCGTGGGCGGTTCGCTGGTGAAGATCCAGAGCGATCTGGCGCAACTCGTGCTCGTGTTTCGTAGCCGTCAGCCGATCGACCTGATGGGGCGGATCAACGACGGCGAGCAAGCGCGCCGCATGGCCTGCATGATCGGCGCCTGGTGCGGTGTCGACGTCCAGCGGGTCGATGGTTTGCCTGGCGTGACGCCGTTCAACTTCGACCGGATCTGACTTTGCCCGCCTCGCAGGGTGAGTACCTCGCACCCACCTCACGACCCCTTCGTCGCCGCCGGCATGTCGAACACCCGATCGAATGCCCACTGGAACACGAACGCATAACAGAAGAAGAACGCGAACAGCCCGATGTCGACGACGAACGCGTCGAGCCACGAGATGTCGAGCCACCCCGCCACGACGGGCACCAGGATGAAGATCAGCCCGCCTTCGAATCCGGTCGCGTGCAGGATCCGCCGCCCGAGCGTGCGTGTCGGCTGGCGCCGCGACGCTTCCCAGCGCTCGAACAGCGCGTTGAAGATCATGTTCCACAGCATCGCGATCGCCGACATCGTCGCCGACAGCGCGCCCGAATAGACGAGGTCCTGCTTGAAGATCGCCGCGATCGCGGGCGAGATGCAGGAAATCGCGATCGCTTCGTAGAGCACCGCCTGCGTGATCCTGCGCGGTAGGCCTTGCACGTTGTTGCTCCGGTTGGACGTCACTCGACGCGGCACCGTGCCGCGACGTCCCGCAAGGCTATTCGCGTTGCACGCCCGCTTCAATTCACCTAATCTCAACCCCATTCAATTGAATTCAACCCGGCCCGATCCGGCCCGCGAGGCCCCGTGTTCTCGAAAATCCCCCTGACCGCATTGCGTGTATTCGAGTCGTCGGCGCGGCTCGGCGCGTTCAAGGCTGCCGCGGACGAACTGTCCGTGACACCGGCCGCCGTGTCGCACCAGATCAAGTCGCTCGAAAGCCGGCTCGGCGTGCTGCTGTTCGAGCGCGGTGCGAGCGGCGTGCGGCTCACGGACGAAGGCGAACGCCTGTTTCGCGCGAGTCACGATGCACTGCTCGCATTGAGCCGCGGGCTCGACGCGGTGCGGCCCGAAACGACCGGCGAGCGCACGCTCGTGCTGACCACCACGCCCGCGTTCGCCGCGATGTGGCTGATTCCGCGCCTCGGCCGGTTTCGTCGCATCGATCCGCAACTGCACATCAAGGTTGAAACCGGCAACACGCTCGCGGATCTCGAACGCGATGCGCGGATCGACCTCGCGATTCGCGCGACGTCGCGCACGTTTCCGGCGCTGCACGAGATTACGCTGATCGACGAGTATTTCGGTGCGTATGCGGCCGCCGGGTTCGATGCGCATCGGGCGGACGAGCCGCTCGACCTGATCGAGACCGTGTGGGACACGCCGCTGCCGGTGTCAGTCGACTGGGCGTCGTGGTGTCGCGCGGCGGGGCGCGAAGCGTGGCTCGAGCGCGCGGTATTTCGCCACTACGACGACGAGCATTACGCGTTGCAGGCGGTGCTGCACGGGCAGGGCATCGCGTTGCTCAGCTCCGTGCTGGCTGCCGAGCATGTCACGCATGGGGCATTGATGCCGATCGAGCCGTCGGTACGGATCGAGGGCGCGCGTTTTGTCGCGCTGTGCCGGCCCGGGCGGGAGCGCGAGCCGCAGGTCAGGTCGTTTCTCGACTGGCTCCAAGAGGAGATCGGGCTGACGCGGGAGGCGGTGGGGCGGATGGGGGGAGGGGCCTGAGCGGGAACGCCGGGTGGCACTGCTCGTTACGCGCGGGCGGGTGCCGCCCCGGTTATTTCCCGGGGCGTATCGGCTTCGCGAGCTTTGCGTCGCAACGCCAGCTTCGGTCGCGTATCGCTGCGATCTGCGCGACGGCCGGGCTGCGCCATGCGTCAGGCAGCTTGCAGGTGCGGCGGACGGCGCGTTTCGCGGGCGTTTCGTCGCCAGGGATCGGGGCGTCGCTGTCGTGCACCTCTCCCGTCATTGCATTGACGCTCGTATGGGATTCGCTGCTGCCGCTGCCGTCCCAGCGGAAGTCCCAACTGTCCTCATCCCATCCCGCGACGATCCATTGGCCGTTGCGCGTCGTCACGCGCCAAGTTTCGCCCCAGCGCATCGAACTGCCGCCGTAATTCCGCACCAGCAGCGAACCATGGCTGATGTCGAGCGGCTGGTACGGATCGCCCATCACGCCGCCGTCGTCTGGTCCCATCGCGATCGCGTCGTTCGTGAGTACGCGTTTGCCGTCGACGAAGATGCGCAGGCGCCGCGGGCCGTCGGGTTGCCCGCGCAGCACGTCGATGCAGGCGGTGACCGGCTGGGTCGAGCCGAACGCGCCGCGGATGCTGTCGTCGAGTGTGTAGCCGGTGTCGACCTTGCCGCACGGATCGTCGGTCGTGTTGGTCAGCCCCGCGCCATGTGCGGTGGAGGCGGCGAGGACGGTAGACGCAAGCAGCGCGCGCAGGTTGAGCGGCGCGGCGTCGAATCGCTCGGGAAACGACCGGAGAAATCGCATGGCGACAGGGTGATGAGAGGCCGGGCGTGCAGTGTAAGCGATTCGGCGGGCCGATCGGGCGGCGTGCGAAGGCGCGGTTTACCGACGAGCGGGCCACCGCATTTTGCGTTGGCTTCGAAGGCCCGGAGCGGGCCGTCAACCGACCCGCTCGCACACCATCACCCGAACCTGACGCAATAAACCGGTGGCAGGTGCGCAGACACCAACTGCCAGTTTTCGCCGCCGTCAGCGGACGTCCATAACCCGCCGGTGGTCGATCCCATCGCGAGGCGCGTGCCGGTGTCATCGATCGCGAGCCCGTGCCGATACACGAGGTCGTACGCCGGCGCACTCGGCAACCCGTTCGCGAATTGCTCGAAACTGCGCCCGCCGTCGCGCGTGCGCGTGACGACGAACCTGCCGTCCACCGGAATCCGGCACGCGTCTTTCACGGCCGGCACGAACCACGCGGTGTCCGGTTCGTGCGGGTGCACGGCTACCGCGAAACCGAAGCTCGAAGGTTGCGCCTCGATGCGCCGCCAGTGCTCGGCGCCGTCGGTCGAGCGGAAGATCGCGCAGTGATGCTGCGTCCACAGCACGTCCGGGTTGGCCGCGCACTGCACGACGCGGTGCGGGTCCTGCATGTTCGGTTCGCCGCGCCGCTCGGGCGGCATGTAGTCGGCTTCCATGCCATCGGCGGTCACGCGCCATGTCGCACCGCCGTCGGTGGTTTGCCAGACGCCGCCGCACGAGATGCCGATCGCCACGTGCCGGCTGTCGCGCGGATCGACCATCACCGAATGGATGCCCGGCGCGTCGTATCCGCCGCCGCCCCATTCGGCGCGCTCCGGGCGATCCCACAGTGCCCGGTTGAGCACCCAGGAACTGCCGCCGTCGTCGGAGCGGAACAGCCCGCCGGGAATCGTGCCGGCCCACAGCACGCCCGGCTCGTCGGCGCCGCCGGCTTCGAGCGACCAGATCTGCTGGAGCGTCCATGGCGGCTGCGGTGGGCCGGGTGGCGCGTCGTCGTCGTCGCCGGTGCCGGCATTCACGCTGGCGCTGGCGGGTGGGGCGTCGGCGGGCTGCGGCGGATAGACGGGAACCGCGCATTCCTCCCAGTCGGTGGCGCCTGCGCGCCGGCGGTGCAGCTTGACGCCGAAATGACCGAGGTTCAGCGCGGCGTACAGCGTGCCGTCGCGCGGGTCGGCGAGCGTCATGCTGACCGGCTCGCCGGCGAAGTGCGGCTCACCGAGCGTCCAGCCGCCGTGGCCGTCGGCTTGCAAGACGAACAGGCCCTTGCGGGTGGCGACGAGCAGTCGATCGTTCATTGCGATGTCTCCTGATGGCCCGGCCTGACGTCGGGGTGCGCGGTCGGTGCTGGTGGATACGTCCCCTTATCCGCCTGTCAGCGCCTGCACGACATAGACCCGGCTGGCATCGCCGAGCACATCGGACAGGTGTTGCCGGTCGCGTATCGGCTGGCCGTCGATGAATACCGACAGGTGTTTGCGCAGCGCACCCTGGTCGTCGAGGATGTAGCCGCGCAGCCGCGGCTGCTCGCCGAAAACGGTGTCGAATGCTTCGCCGACCGAGCGGGCGTCGATTTCGCGCTCGGGCGTTTCGATATGCCGCTGGATCGAGGCGGCGAAGAAGAGGTGCGCCATGGCGGTGGCTGGCAGGAGCCGCGCTGAGGGGACGGTCTGTAGTTTAGGCGATCCAGCGGGTGCGACGGAGCCGGATCCCGCATCGGTCGCATCGTCGATGCGCAGGCACCGAATGGCCTTGCGGGGTCGCGCCGTCGTGCGTGTCGGTCACGCGTACTTGTCACCAACCGCCTCCCTGACCGGATGCGTGTCATAGACGATGACCATGCGCTCGACGAGTCCGCTTTCGTCGAATTCGAACACATCGACGCATTCGAACTGCACCGCCGAGCCGTCCTTCAGCCCCCAGTCGTACACGAAGTAACCGGTTGCCCGTCGCGCCCCGGTCGCACTGACGCAGATGTCGATCGTCGTGATCCGACTTTGTCCGGATGCCGCAACGACCTTTTCGAAGAACGGTTTCGGCTGCATCCAGCCGAGAAACGGAGAAAAAATCCGTGCATCCGGCGTGAACTGCGCACAGATCGAGGCGACGTCGCCGCGCTCGAGCGCCTTCAGGTAGGTGTCGACCTGCCGCGTGTATAGTGCCTTCGACGATGGGACCATTCTCTTTCTCCGCTGGTTGTTGACGAGCCGGGCCGCGACAGGTGATGCGGGTCCGGCGCAACCAAGATAGCGATGCACCGATGTCCGAACAATCGAAAAATCCGCAACCCGGGCATGCGGCCCGTGCATACCCGCTTGCCGAACTCAAGCGAGCCCTGCCGCCGTTGACGGCATTCCAGGCCTTCGTTGCCGCCGCCGAACTCGGCAGCTTCAGCCGGGCTGCCGATCATCTGTGCCGGACCCAGGGTGCGGTGAGCCGTCAGGTGCAGCAACTGGAAGCGCATTACGGGTGCGCACTGTTCGTGCGTCATGCGTCGGGGCTGACGCTGACCGCGGAAGGCGGTGCGTTGTTGACGGTGGCGGTCGACGTCCTGACGCAACTGGCACGCCACGCTGAGGCGCATTGCGGCGTCGCGCCGGTTCTCACGTTGCGTTTGCCGTCGACCTTCGCGATCCGCTGGCTGCTGCCGCGTCTTCCGGCGATCAATCGCGCACTCCCGCGGACCGAACTGCGTATCCAGACGTCGGCGGACGACACGCCGGATTTCGCCGGAACCGACGTCGACGCGATCGTCGTACGAGGCGCCGGGCACTGGGCCGGAATGGTGTCGGTTCCGCTCTTTGCAGAGCGGCTGACACCGATGTGCACCGGCACGCTGGCCGCTTCATTGAGATCGATCGCCGATCTTGCGCAGGCCACGTTGCTTCATCCCGCCCACGGGCACGAAGAGTGGCGCTGTTGGCTCGCTGCCGTCGGCGCGACGCAGGTCGACCCTGAAACCGGGCTCATACTGGACACGCTCGAATTGACGCTCACCGCCGCCGAGCAGGGGCACGGCGTGGCGATCGGTGACCCGCGCATGGCCCGGGACCGGCTCGCGGCCGGGTCGCTGGTTGCCCCCTTTGGTGACCTCGTGGACAACGGTCTCGGCTATTTTCTCGTGTACCCGTCGCCGCGTGCGATGCAGCCCAAGATTCGCGCGCTGACGTCGATCCTGACGGAGCTGGCACAGGACGATTCGCCGCGCATGGCGTGACAGGAGGTCGCGCCGCTCACACGCGCTAAACCGGAATCGAGCGCCCGCGAATCCTGATCCCGATCCGCACGACACCGATCACCGCATTCGACAGCCACGTGAGCAGGCGCGGCATCTCGCGCCGGCGGATATCGAGCAGCAGCACGATCCGCACGGCGTCGCTGTCGTTCCACACCTCGTGCATGAAGGTGTCGTCCCACAGCAGGAAACGTCCTTCCTCGAGCCGGTATTCGTGGCCGTCGACCTTCAGCACGGCGGCCGGCGTGCCGTCCGCGCGCTTCGGCATCGACAGCACGAGATAGCCGCGCAGGATGCCGCGAAACGGCCCGCGATGCGGTGGAATGTGCTTGCCGGGTGCGAGAAACGACAACGATGCTGATAGCACGTCCGGTGATGCCGCGACGATCGATGCGACGGTCGGGCAGCGCGACAGGTTGCGCGGGAACGGCTGGCCGTACGCCTGCATGATGAACATCCGCCAGTCGCGTGCATCGTTGGCCGAGATGTCGTACTGCTCGCGCATGATCTCGTGAAAGCGCGGGATGCGCGTCATGTCGCGCGCCACGGCGAATGCCTCTGCCTGGATGTCGGTCCATGCACGAACGAAACGCTCGGCGTCGGGAAACGCGGCCGGATCGAGTACCGCGCCGCCGTCGATATGGCGGTCGTACAGCGTGCGCAGCAAGCCGGCTGCATAGTCGTAAGCGACGGACATGGTCGATCGATCGGCGATCCGTAAGGGGTGACGTCAGTCTGCCCGAAGCGCGGCGGGCGCTGCGTTACGTCAGGTTACGCCGGCTGACGAAAGAATGACAGTTTCATGAATGTCCATTCCGGGCGCTCCAGGCGCCGGAGAAGCCGCGTGATCCGAGTTGCGCGACGCGCGGGAATAAACGCACGCGCTCCGTCGTCATACGGGTGTAGCACGTCGTCTCGTTGACTTCTCAAGGAGTGGAACATGAACACGCATTGGCTGGTGGCCGCCGCAGTGGCGGCAATTTCTCTCGCGGGTATCGCGACGCAAGCGTCGGCACAGGCGCTGACGCGCGCGCAGGTCAGGCAGGAACTGATCGACGCCGAAAGCAACGGGCTGCGCTTCGTGACCGATACGTCGTATCCGGATGCGAGCCCGCTGTTCCAGCGGCAGGTCGAACAGATGCCGGAGCATCAGGCCAGCACGGCGGTCGGCAGCGATCCGGCCGCGTCATCCGAAGCGGGCAAGCCGGCGACGATGTCGCCGCGCCGGGGTTCCACCGCATGCGTCGGCCCCGCGAGCTTCTGCGCGATCTATTTCGGAAGCTGACGCAGCCGCCTGCGTTCGCAGGTCAGGCATTCAAGGTATTCGACACGGTTGATCGATACGGAACATTGAAGGAGTTCATGATGAAAACATATATCGTAGTACTGACGATGATCGGAGCGATCGTCGCTCAGTCGGCCTTCGCGCAATCGGCCGCGCCGCTCACGCGTGCACAGGTTCGCGACGAATTGATGCGTCTGGAAGCAGCCGGGTACGACCCGGCGAAGGGAGACGAAGGGGAGTATCCGGCGGACATCCAGGCGGCGGAAGCGAAGCTTGCCGAGCAGGACCGGGCCCGGATGGCGGCTGCCGCCGCGCACGCACCGGCCTCCGGTATGCCGGCGCAGACCAGCAACTAGGTGTCGACATGGTCTTGTGTGACTTCAGGCCATCGTGTTCGCGGCACGGCAGTACCGCAGCCGTCCGTGCCGCTCGACGCGGCAGAAGGGCGCCGGCCGCGCTGCCGGTCATCGCGCGCCGCTTCGCGCGGCGGCGCGATCATCTCATCGGCCGCGTGCGATGAGCGGCCGGTCGGTCGTGCGATGAACCGGAACGAAGACGGTATCGGTATCGGCGGCAATCCGGCTCATGCGTGCGATGGCATGCGGTGCCGCCAGCATGGCGATCACCAGGGCATCATGCGCTGCATGACCTGATCGCGCAGCACGAAGCGGTGCGCGAGCGCGGCTGCCACGTGCAGGCAAATGGCGACGAACAGTGCCCAGGCGAGGATGCCGTGCACGTCGCCCATCGCGTGGCCGAATCCGGAGCCGGCCGCCGACAGCGCGGGCAACGGCACGATCCCGAGCAACGTCACGCCCCATGCGCGCGACGACGCGTTGATCCAGCCGAGCAGCGGCACCGCGATCAGCAGTGCGTAGAGCGCGAAATGCGTCGCGCCCGACAGTGCGCGCATCGCGGGCGGCAGGTCACTCGTGGGCGGGCGATGCGTTGCGCGCCACAGTACGCGGCAAGCCATCGCCGCGAGCAGCGCGGTTCCCACGAGGAGGTGCGCGGCGATCAGGCCAATGGGCTGCGTGTCGCGATGCACGTCGGGCATCGTCCAGCCGATCGCATATTGCGCGATGACCAGCGCGACGATCAGCCAGTGAAGCAAGCGCGCAACGGTGTCATATCGGGCGGGCATGGACATGGAGACTCCTGCGGACGACGGGGACGATATCGGTCGGGTGGATTCTACGTTCGGTTTCTTAACGAAACGTTAAGCAGGCGTCGCCACAATCGTTCTCCACTGGACCTTCGCTTTTCCTGATCCTGACCCACGCGACCTTTCGAATCTTTCAGATCGATACCGGTCGTCCGCACGGGAGAGTCTTTCACCATGGCATCTTCGACGATCGAGCGATGGCGTGCCCACCTGCTGATCGCCGCGCTGGCCGGCATGTTCATTCAGTGCTTCGTGCTGGTGTCGTTGCTTGCATGGCGCGTACCCGAAGCATTTTTCACCACGATGACGTTCCGCATCTGGGTCGTCATCGCGGTTGCCACCGCGATCCTTTCGGCCCGCAAGCTTGCCGACGTCGCGTTCCGGGCCGCGCTCGCCTGCGGCTACGTGCGCGTGACGGGAATCGATCGCCGCACGGTAGTTGTGTCATCTGATTGCGCGTATCGTCGCTTGGTCGTCCTTCACATCCGGCTCCACGGGAATCGAAACGGCGGCGCGCACGGGTGAATCCGCGTGCGCGCGGCGGCTCCCGGGTGTCGTGGTCGTACGGGTCACCACTGGGGAGAAGCATGGTTTTGCTGCATGTGCTGCGCGCGCTGGTTGAGGCAATGTCGATCGTCTGCGGGCTGGGCGGCTTACTGGGCATTGCCTACACGATCACGGCCAGCGTGCTGGTCGGCCGGTTCTTTTCCCGGGCGGCGGCCGAACCGCGCGATTATCCGGGCGTCACCGTCGCGAAGCCGCTGCACGGCGACGAGTGGCAACTCGTACAGCATCTCGAAAGCTTCTTCGTGCAGAATTATCCGGGGCCGGTCCAGCACCTGTTCGGCGTGCACGATGCGAACGACAAGGCGCTCGTGGCCGTCGAGGCGCTGCGGGCGCGCTATCCTGACGCGAACATCAAGGTCGTCGCCGATGCGCGGCTCTACGGGCCGAACCGCAAGATCGCCAATCTCGTGAACATGCTCGAACACGCGGAGTATTCGATGCTCTGTCTCGCCGACAGCGACGTGCTGGTCGAGCGCGATTATTTGCGCGCCGTCGTCGGCGCGCTGCAGCAGCCGGATGTCGGCATCGTGACGAGCGTGTATCGCGGCATCGCGTCGCCGGGCTTCTGGCCCGGTGTCGCCGTCGCGATGACGAACTACCATTTCCTGCCGGGCGTGATCACCGGACTCTTCATCGGGCGCGCACGCCCATGCTTCGGCCAGACGATTGCGATCACGCGCGCGACGCTCGAACGCATCGGCGGGCTTACGCGATTCGCGCATCACCTGGCCGAGGATCATGCGCTGGGCGAGGCGGTGCGGCAGGTGGGCGCGCAGGTCGTCATTCCGCCGTTCGTCGTCGGGCATGCCTGCGTCGAGGAGACGTTCGCGAAGCTGTACGCACACGAATTGCGCTGGAGCTGCACGATCCGCGCGGCGGACCGGCTCGGTCACGCCGGCTCGGTGCTGATGCACCCGGTGCCGCTCGCGCTGCTGGCGCTGCTGTTCTCCGGCGGCACGGCCGTCGCGTGCGGGCTGGCGGTCGCGGCGCTGGCCGCGCGGGCGCTGCTGATGCTGAAAACGAGCCGGGCGACCGGCGCGGGCCTGCGCGGCGCGCTCTGGCTGCCGTTCGTCGATCTCCTGCAGTTCTTCGTGTTCGTGTCGAGCTTCTTCTCGTCGCATGTCGTGTGGCGCGGCACGCGTTTTCGTGTCGACCGGGAAGGCCTGCTGTCGCCCGCGAGCGAATCATGACGACCCAAACGAACCCCGCTGCCGATGCCGCGGAGCGCAACGCCCCGCGGGGCGACGCACGGCTGCGCCACGTGGGGCAGGTGGCGGCGCTGGGCGGGCTGGCGCTCGCAGTGTGGCTGATCTGGCGTGAGCATCCGCTGGACATCCTGCATCGCCTGCAGATCGCCGGGGCCGGGCTGTTGCTCGCGGCCCTGGCGCACATCCTGCCGATGCTCGCGAATGCGTGGGACTGGCGGATGCTGATCCGCGGCCCGCGCCGTCCGTCGTTCGCGGCGATGCTGAAGCTCGTGTGGATCCGTGAATCGATCAACGGGTTGTTGCCGGTCGCGCGGATCGGCGGCGAGATCGTGTCGTTCGGCCTGCTGCGGCAGGCGGGCGTGCGACCGGCGACCGCCGTCGCCAGCCTCGTCGCCGACATGCAGCTGACGCTGATCAGCCAGCTCGTGTTCGCGCTGGTCGCGATCGGCTACGTGCTCGAGCATGTGTCGTCCGATACCGCGCGGGTGGCCGGCAACCTCGCGATCGGCATGGCCGCGCTGGTGCCGGTGCTGCTGCTGTTCGCGCTGGTGCAGCATGCGCGGCCGTTCGAGCGCGCGATGCGCGTGCTCAATCGCGTCACGAGCGGCAAGGTGGTGGCGCTGGTCGGCGAATCGGCGCGCACCGATCAGTCGATCCGGATGATCTGGAGAAAGACCGGCGTCGTCGTGCGCTATCTCGTGATCTGGCAGACGCTGCAGTTCGTCGGCTATGCGCTGGAAATCTGGCTCGCGCTGTATTTTCTCGGTGCGGAGCCGACGTTCGCACAGGCGCTCGCGATCGAGGCGCTGATCCAGCTGGTGAGCAGCATCGCGTTCCTGATGCCGGGCGGGCTCGGTGTGCAGGAGGGCGGGTTCGTGCTGATCGGCGGGCTGCTCGGGTTCGACCCGCCGACCTGTCTCGCGCTGGCCGGCGCCCGCCGTGTGCGCGACCTGCTGTTCTATCTGCCGGGCCTGCTGGCGTGGCAGTGGGCGGCCGGTTCGGCGAACCGGTCGGGCGGAACGAAAAACGCGCCGCTGCCCATCGGGGAATCCGCCCGGCCGCGTTGATGCGACCGGGGCGCTGGTGCCTGCGCGGCCGGCGGCGCGGGAATCAGCGTCGTTCGTCGGCGAGATGGCTGCGGATCACGTCCGCGAACGACGTATCGCCCTTCAGCCCGAGCGCTTCCGCGCGCGACGTATCCCAACGGCCCGGCCAGCTGCCGACGATCTTCTCGACGCGCTCGTCCGGCACATGGCGGATCAGCTTCACGACTTCGTCACCCGCGACTTCGCGCAGCGCCGCGATCATTTCGTCGACCGACACCGACAGGCCGGGCAGATTGATCACCCGTTTGTTGCCGAGCTTCGCGCTGTCGATCTCGCAGCCCGCGACGAGCGCTTCGATCGCGCCGCGCGGCGACAGCAGCCACAGCCGCGTCGAACCCGGCACCGGGCACACGCTTTCCTCGCCGTTCAGCGGTTCGCGGATGATGCCGCTCGCGAACGACGACGCAGCCGCATTCGGGCGGCCCGGCCGTACGCTGATCGTCGGCAGCCGCAGCACGCGGCCGTCGACGAAGCCGCGCCGCGCGTAGTCGCACAGCAGCAGTTCGGCGATCGCCTTCTCGGCGCCGTACGACGATTGCGGGTTCAGCGCGGTGTCGTCCTGCACGACGTCGGGCAGCGTGCCGCCATAAACCGCGACGGAGCTCGTGAACACGACGCGCGGCCGATGGCCACGCGCGCGGCACACTTCGAGCAGCGTGCGCGACGCGTCGAGGTTGATCCGCATGCCGAGATCGAAATCGGCTTCGGCCTGCCCGCTGACGATCGCCGCGAGGTGGAAGATCGCGCCCGTCTGCGTGTCGATCGCGCGGTCGAGCACCGCGCGGTCGGCGATGTCGCCGACGATCGACGTCACGCGCGCATCGCCGAAATCGCTGCCTGCGACGACGTCGAGCAGCACCAGCTCGTCGATCTTCTCGCTGCGGCCGTCGGGGCCGGTGAGTTCACCGCGCTCGAGCAGCTTGCGCGCGAGACGCTGGCCGAGGAAGCCGGCGCCGCCGGTGATCAGTACTTTCATGTTCTTTACCCTCAGAAGAATGCTGGAATTACAGGTACGGCTTGAGCCAGCCGAGCCCTTCCGACGTACCGGCCTTCGGGCGGTATTCGCAGCCGATCCAGCCGTCGTAGCCGAGCGCGTCGATCAGCGCGAACAGATACGGGTAGTTGAGTTCGCCGAGATCCGGCTCGTGGCGCTCGGGCACGCCCGCGATCTGGATATGGCCGATGCCCGCGAAATCGCGCTTGAGCTTCATCGCGAGATCACCTTCGACGATCTGGCAGTGGTAGCAGTCGAACTGCACCTTCAGGTTCGGTGCGCCGACTTCCGCGCAGATCTCGTGCGCGTCGTCCTGACGGCTCAGGAAATAGCCGGGCATGTCGCGCTGGTTGATCGGCTCGATCAGGATCGTGATGCCGCGCGCGAAGGCGGCCTGCGCCGCATGCCGCAGGTTCGCGAGGTAGGTGTCGCGATGGCGTGCGCGGTCGGCGCCCGGCGGCACCATGCCGGCCATCACGTGCAGCTTCTTGTTGCCGAGCACGCGCGCATAGTCGAGCGCCTGGTCGATGCCGCGCCGGAACTCGTCCTCGCGGCCCGGCAGTGACGCGATCCCGCGCTCGCCGGCGGCCCAGTTGCCAGGCGGCGCGTTGAACAGCGCCTGCTCGAGGTTGTGCGCGTCGAGCCGCGCACGGATGTCCTCGGCGGCGAAGTCGTACGGGAACAGGTACTCGACGGCCTTGAAGCCGTCGTACGAGGCAGCGGCGAAGCGTTCGAGGAACGCGTGCTCGGTGTACATCATCGAGAGGTTGGCGGCGAAGCGTGGCATGGCAGCGGGTCCTGTGAATGAATGGGGCGGGGCGCACGGCGCCCCGCGTCGAATGGCGGCCGGATCGGTGGCTCGGGATCAGCGGTTCACGAGTTTCGCGGGCGTGAGCCACACGGCGATCGCGCCGATCACGAGCATCGCGGCGAGCACGTACATGCCGGACGCCGTGCTGTGCGTGACGTCCTTCAGGTAACCGATCACGTACGGGCTCGCGAACCCGGCGAGGTTGCCGACCGAGTTGATGATCGCGATCCCGGCCGCGGCCGCGGAGCCCGCGAGGAACGCGGTCGGCAGCGACCAGAACAGCGGGGCGCAGGTCAACACGCCGCCCGCCGCGAGCGACAGGAACACGATCGACACCGCCGTATTGTGCGAGTACGACGCGGCGACCGCAAACCCGAGCGCGCCCATCAGCGCCGGCACGATCAGGTGCCAGCGGCGTTCGCGGCGCTTGTCCGCGCTGTGGCCGAACAGGTTCATCACGACGATCGCGACGAGGAACGGAATGGCCGACAGCAGGCCGATCTGCAGCGTATCGGTGATGCCGGTCGACTTGACGAGCGTCGGCATCCAGAACGTGAGGCCGTACTGGCCCGTGACGAACGCGAAGTAGATCAGCGACATCCACCACATGCGAGGGTCCGCGAACACGGCCTTCAGCGAATGGCCGTGCTTCTGCTGTTCCTGCGGCTGCGCGGCGATCTCGTCCTCCAGCAGCTGCTTCTCGCGCTCGTCGAGCCACTTCGCGCTGCGGATGCTGTTGTCGAGATACAGGATCGTCGCGATGCCGACGAGCACGGCCGGCACGGCTTCGATCATGAACATCCATTGCCAGCCGTGGAAGCCCGAGCCGCCGTGGAAGCGTTCCATGATCCAGCCCGACAGCGGGTTGCCGAAGATGCCCGACACGGGAATCGCGGACATGAACACCGCGATGATCTTCGCGCGGCGATGCGACGGGAACCAGTACGTGAGGTACAGGATCACGCCGGGATAGAAGCCGGCTTCCGCGAGGCCGAGCAGGAAGCGCAGCACGTAGAACTGCGTCGGCGTCTGCACGAACGCGAACAGCGCGGACAGCAGGCCCCACGTGATCATGATCCGTGCGATCCAGATGCGTGCGCCGATGCGATGCATCAGCAGGTTACTTGGCAGTTCGAACAGAAAATAGCCCAGAAAGAAAATGCCGGCGCCGAGCCCGAACACCGTTTCGCTGAACGCGAGATCCTGCGACATCTGCAGCTTCGCGAAGCCGACGTTCACGCGGTCGAGATACGCGACCACGTAGCAGAGCATCAGGAACGGCACGATGCGCCAGAACACTTTCTTGTAGGTGCGGTCGAGTTCCGCGGCATGGGCGGGCGCGGCGGGCGAGCGGCCAGCGGCCGCGTCGAGAGCAGTCATCGTCGTCTCCAATGATGTCGTGTGCCGGCGGCGCGTACGTCGCCGGTCGTGTGTGTGCTGACGGAAGGGCCCGCGCACACGGCGGGCATGGGAATCGTTGCGCGGCGCGTCGCTACCAGCGCGCGCCGAAGCTGGCGCGTAGTTCGTCGAGCGCGGCGTCGTCGAGCGGCTCGGGTTTCGGGTGCGTCATCAGCCACAGCCGCGCCGTTTCCTCGAGTTCCTCGAGCGCATACGACGCGTGCGACACCGACGGCCCCCACATCACGGGGCCGAGGCGGTCGAGCAGCACGCCGCGCACCCGGTCGGCGAGCGCCGCGACTTCGGCCGCGACGCCCGGATCGCCGGGGCGGCGGTAGCGGATCAGTGGAATGTGGCCGACCTTCATCACGTAGTACGGCGTGATCGGCGGCAGCACGTCGGTGTCGCGCCACACGCCCGCGAGCGTCAGTGCGACGAGATGCGTCGAATGCGTGTGGACGACGCCGTTCGCTTCGGCATTGCGCGCGTAGATGCCGCGATGCAGCGCGAGCGTCTTCGACGGCTTGCCGCCCGATACGGGCTGGCCGTCGAGGCCGACCTTCGCGATGTCGTTCGGGTCGAGCCGGCCGAGGCACGCATCGGTCGGCGTGATCAACCAGCCGTCGGGCAGGCGCGCGCTGATGTTGCCGGCGCTGCCGACCGCGTGGCCGCGCGCATACAGGCTCGCGCCGACCACGCAGATCTCTTCGCGCAGTTTCGCTTCGTCACTCATCGTGCGGCTCCGTCCAGCGCGCGCAGCGCCTTGTCGAAAAAGTCCGTGGCGCCGAAGTTGCCGGACTTCAGCGCGAGGCCGAGCGGCTGCGCGTCGATGGTGGCCGTCGCCGGCACGCCCGGATCGATCTGCGCGCCGATCTGCAGCGATTTCACGTCGAGCGCCTGCACGACCGCGCCGGAAGTTTCGCCGCCGGCGACGACGAACTTGCGCACGCCGAGATCACGCAGGCCGCGCGCGATCGCCGCGAGCGTGGCTTCGACGAGATGGCCGGCCGCGTCGACGCCGAGCGCCTGCTGCACGGCCTTCACTTCGTCGGGCGTGGCCGTTGCATAGATCAGCACCGGCTGCGGCAGGTGCGAGCGCGCAAAGGTAAGTGCTTGCTCGACGACGGGTTCGCCGCGCGATGCCGCGAGCGGATCGATGCGGAAGCTCGGCCGCGTGGCGCGCCATGCGGCGACCTGCGCGTTGGTGGCCTTCGACGCGCTGCCGGCGAGCACGGTCGAGAGCCCTTCGATGCGTGGCAGCGACGCTGCGTTGTCGCGTTCGGGCAGTTGCTCCGCGCGGCGGAAATTCGCGGGCAGGCCGAGCGCGATGCCCGAGCCGCCGGTGACGAGCGGCAGGCCCGCGCAGGCTTCGCCGAGCACGTAGAGGTCGCGGTCCGACAGCGCGTCGGCGATCGCGAAGCGCGCGCCTTCCGCGCGCAGTTGCTCGATCCGCGTGCGCACGGCGGCCGCGCCCAGCGCGATCGTGTCGTAGCGGATCAGGCCGACCGGCGACTTCGTCTGCCGTTGCAGCACGCGTACGAGGTTCGCGTCCTTCATCGGCGTGAGCGGATGATTCTCCATCCCCGATTCGTTCAGCAGCACATCGCCGACGAACAGGTGGCCGCGATAGATCGTGCGGCCGTTCTCGGGGAACGCCGGGCACGCGATCGTGAAGCCGCCGCCGGCCGCATCGAGCAGTGCATCGGCGACGGGCCCGATGTTGCCTGCGTCGGTCGAATCGAACGTCGAGCAGTACTTGAAGAAGAACTGCCGGCAGCCTTGCGCGCGTAGCCATTCGTATGCGGCGAGCGATTGCGCGATGGCGTCGGTGGCGGGGATCGTGCGCGACTTCAGCGCGACGACGATCGCGTCGGCGTCGAGCGTGGTGTCTGCGGCGCCGTCGGCGGGCACGCCGATCGTCTGCACGGTACGCATGCCGCTCTTCACGAGCATGTTCGCGAGATCGGTCGCGCCGGTGAAATCGTCGGCGATGCAGCCGAGCAGGGGACGGGAAGCGGAAGCGGTCATGGCAGAAGCGTCGGTCGAATCAGCGGGCGGGCGGCAGCGTGATGCCGGGGAAAGTCTTGATCACGGCGGAATCGTCCTCGCCGCCGTGGCCGGCGCTCGACGCGCTCATGAACATCTGGTGCGCGGTGGCCGACAGCGGCAGCGGGAACTTGCTGCGGCGCGCGGTATCGAGCACGAGGCCGAGATCCTTCACGAAGATGTCGACGGCCGACAGCGGCGTGTAGTCGCCGTTCAGGATGTGCGGCACGCGGTTCTCGAACATCCACGAATTGCCGGCGCTGTGCGTGATCACGTCGTACAGCGCGTCCGCATCGACGCCTTCGCGCAGGCCGAGCGCCATCGCCTCGGCCGCTGCCGCGATGTGCACGCCGGCCAGCAACTGGTTGATGATCTTCACTTTCGAGCCGATGCCGTGCGCATCGCCGAGGCGATAGACCTTGCCGGCGATCGCGGCGAGCACGTCCTCGCAGCCCGCGTAGGCGGCGGCCGGGCCCGACGTCATCATCGTCATCTCGCCGGAGGCCGCGCGCGCGGCGCCGCCGGATACCGGCGCATCGAGCATCTGCAGGCCGGCCGCCTCGATGCGTGCGCCGAGCGCGACCGCGAATTCCGGCGCGACGGTCGCGCTTGCGATCACGACGCCGCCCGGCTTCATCGCCGCGACCGCGCCGTGCTCGCCGAACAGCACCGTTTCGGTCTGCGCGGCATTGACGACGAGCGTGACGACGACGTCGCACTGCGCGCCGAGTTCAGCCGGCGTCGCGCAGGCGATGCCGCCTTCGGCGGCGAACGCCTGCAGCACGGTGTCGCGCACGTCGCATGCGTGGACGCGCAGGCCGGCGCGCAGCAGCGAGCGGGCGACGCCGAGGCCCATCGCGCCGAGGCCGATGACTCCAACATTTCGTGACATGGTCAACCTTGATCGATTCGGAAGAGGGGCGGCGCGGCGGCCGCCGGGTTCAGCAGATACCGGCTTCCGCGAGGCGGCGCGCGGCGTTGTACATGTGCGTGCGCGCCGCGTTGCGTGCGGCCATCGGGTCGCGCGCGCGGATCGCGTCGGCGATCGCCGCGTGTTCCTCGCGCACCTGGCGCGAGAAATCCTCGCGCGTCGCTTCGTTGCGCCGCGTGACCTTCACGCCGGCTTCGAGGTACTGGTTCAGGAACTGCAACGTCTTCAGGAAATACGGGTTGCCGGTGACGGCCGCGATCGTGCGGTGGAACGCGACGTCTTCCGCGACGCCATCGCGCCCTTCGGCCACCGCGTCGTCGATCTTGCGCAGCGCATCGTCGATGTCGGCCATGTCTTCATCGGTGTGGTTCAGCGCGGCTTCGGCCGCGACCTCGGCCTCGATCGCGCGGCGCACCGCGAGCAGGTGCGGCAGCGACGTGGCTTCGACGGCCTCCGCATAGTCGATCCGCAGCGGCCGGATCGCGCCGTGCTGGTTCACGTACACGCCGCTGCCCTGGCGCGGCTCGACCACGCCTTCGTTCTTCAGCCGCGAGATCGCCTCGCGGATCACGGTGCGGCTCACGCCGAATTCCTGCGCGAGCACGGCCTCCGTCGGCAGCTTGCCGGTGGCGGAGAAACTGCCGACTTCGATCTGCTTGAGCAGTTGCTGCGCGACATGGTCGCTCATCGCACGGGCGGGAATTTTCTCGAACATGGCGCTCTGGTTTGTAAGGTTATGTGGTCATCATACAA
Source organism: Burkholderia sp. Ap-955 (assembly GCF_011753045.1). NCBI lineage: Bacteria > Pseudomonadati > Pseudomonadota > Betaproteobacteria > Burkholderiales > Burkholderiaceae > Burkholderia > Burkholderia sp. Ap-955. Next base: position 202,852 of record NZ_VWWH01000004.1, on the reverse strand, counting down.
ATTTGAATGGGCGACAGCATCCGGGATAACCCTCGGTTAACGGAGGGCAACGTCGGTTAAATTGACTGGAACCGGTTCCAATTGAGTCGAAACCGATGCGTTCGAGTGTCGTTTCGCGATCGGTTGGTAAAGGAGCGGGGGCTCGTCGCCGTCAGTCGGCGATGTCCTCGACGGGGTCTGGCGCGACTGCCGCCCCGGCTTCCGCCACTTCCCCGCCACGCTCCCGATAAGTCGCCGGCGGCACGCCGAACTGCTTGCGGAATTCGCGCCCGAGGTGCGACGCATCGGCGAATCCGCAGCTCGACGCGATATCGGCCACCGTGCGGTCGGAGCTGGTCAGCAGCCACGCGGCCGTGCGTAGCCGCACCTGCTTCGCGAACGCCTGCGGGCTCTTGCCCGTTTCCGCCTTGAACAGCCGCTCGAGCTGGCGCGTCGACAAATCGAGCTTGCTCGCGAGCTCGTCGAGCGACAGCGCACGCCCGACATGCTGTTCCATCAGGAGAATCGCGCGCTTGACCTTCGGGTGCGTCGCCGGCTCGAGGCCCGGCGGATGCGGCTGCGGCGCGTTGCCTTTCTGCATCTCGCCGACCAGCAGGATGCGCAGCGCCTTCTGCACGGTCGCGTGATCGAAGTGGCGCAGCAGGATCGCGGCGGCGACGTCGATCGACGCGCGGCCGCCTGAACAGGTGATGCGGCGCCGGTCGATTACGAACAGCCGGTCGGCGATCAGCAGGTCGGGATCGGCGGACGGAAAGCGCTCGATGAAATCCCAGTAGTGGAACCAGCTCACGCAGGTGCGGTAGCCGTCGAGCACGCCGGCACGCATCAGCGTGAACACGCCGGTGCAGATCCCGACGACCGTCGCGCCGCCCGCCGCCGCGCGGCGGATGAAGTCGAGTGTCTCGGGGCCCGCCTGCGGCCCCGAATGCAGCAGCCCGCCGACCACCACCACATAGTCGAACGGCTCGGCCGCGTCGAACGTTTCCCACGGCGTGATCTGGATCCCGCAACTCGCGCGCACCGGCGCGAGGGTCTCGCCGATCACGCTCCACGCGCAGCGCACGGGCTTGCTGTAGTCGCCGTCGTCCGCCGACAGCCGCAGCATGTCGACGAAGCCGGAGAAGGCCGTCAGCGTGAAGTTCGGCAGCAGCACGATGCCGAAGCGGATACGCCGCGGCGCGGGTTCTGCGAGGGGGGAAGCGGGTACGTCGGTTGTCATCGCGGCCAATCTCTTCACGCCGGGCGGGCGGTCTCACTCAGTCTGTTGATACGGGGCATGCGGGTACGGCGGTCGGGCGGGGCGGATGCAGCCAGCGTCGCTGATCGGTTCCGGCACGACTTGTGGTTTTCCGTCGCGAACCATCGCCAAAACGCACTTTCGGGCCTGCCGACGTGGCGCTTGGCGGCGCTATCCCACGCCGATGCCGTTTTTGTTCTATCGGCCGATTTTACGCTTTGATGTACTGGCGCCAACGTCATTTCACGTGTGTCCCACCCAGAGGAAGCCAGATGAACGTCAGCGTCTTCGACCTGTTCAAGATCGGCATCGGCCCGTCCAGTTCGCATACGGTCGGCCCGATGATCGCCGCGTGCCGCTTCGCGTCGCACGTGGAGGACGCGAACCTGCTCGGTTTCGTGCGCCGCGTGCGGGTCGAACTATACGGCTCGCTCGGCGCGACCGGCAAGGGCCACGGCACCGACAAGGCCGTGCTGCTCGGTCTCGAGGGCCACCTGCCCGACACGATCGATCCGGACCTGATCGAGCCGCGGCTTGCCGCGATCCGCGCGGAGAAATCGCTGTCGCTGCTCGGCAAGCAGACCGTCCGCTTCGAGGAAAAGGAGCACATCGGCTTCTATCGCAAGCTGATGAGCGGCACGAGCATCGTGCACCCGAACGGGATGCGCTTCCAGGCCTTCGACGAGCACGGCCAGCTGCTCGTCGAGAAAGAGTATTACTCGGTCGGCGGCGGCTTCGTCGTGAACCGCGACGGCGATCGCGTGAACGGCGTGCGCGCGGCGGTCGAGGTGCCGTATCCGTTCCGCACCGGCGACGACCTGATGCGCCAGTGCCGCGAGCACGGGCTGTCGATCGCCGAGCTGATGATGCGCAACGAATGCGCGCTGCGTCCCGCCGACGAAGTGCGCGCCGGGCTGCTCGCGATCTGGCGCACGATGGCCGCCTGCGTCGAGCGCGGCTGCAAGGTCGAGGGCGACCTGCCGGGCCCGATGCGCGTGAAGCGCCGCGCGGCCGAGCTGAACGCCCGCCTGCGCGAGCGCTCGGAAGAGTCGCTGCGCGACCCGCTGTCGATGCTCGACTGGGTCAACCTGTATGCGATGGCCGTCAACGAAGAGAACGCGGCGGGCGGCCGGGTCGTCACCGCGCCGACCAACGGCGCGGCCGGCGTGATTCCCGCGGTGCTGCACTACTACGTGAAGTTCGTGCCGGGCTCGAACGAAGCCGGCATCGTCGAATTCCTGATGACGGCGGCGGCGATCGGGATCATCTACAAGGAAACCGCGTCGATCTCCGGCGCGGAAGTGGGTTGCCAGGGCGAAGTGGGCGTCGCGTGCTCGATGGCCGCCGCCGCGCTCGCCGCGGTGATGGGCGGCACGCCCGACCAGGTCGAGAACGCCGCCGAGATCGGCATGGAGCACAACCTCGGGATGACCTGCGACCCGGTCGGCGGGCTCGTGCAGATCCCGTGCATCGAGCGCAACGCGATGGGCGCGATCAAGGCGCTGAACGCGTCGCGCATGGCGCTCAAGGGTAACGGCCAGCACTACGTATCGCTCGATTCGGTCATCAAGACGATGCGCGAGACGGGCGCGGACATGAAGACGAAATACAAGGAAACGTCGCGCGGCGGTCTGGCCGTGAACGTCATCGAATGCTAAACGAAGGATCACTCACATGAGCCGCTACTCGATATTCAGCCTGTTCCGCAACGGCCTCTCGTATCACGAGAACTGGGAAAAGCAGTGGAAGAGCCCGGAACCGAAGAAGGAATACGACGTCGTGATCGTCGGCGGCGGCGGCCACGGCCTCGCGACCGCGTACTACCTCGCGAAAGAGCACGGGATCACGAACGTCGCGATCCTCGAGAAGGGCTGGATCGGCGGCGGCAACACCGCGCGCAACACGACGATCGTCCGCTCGAACTATCTGTGGGACGAATCGGCCGCGCTGTACGAAAAGGCGATGAAGCTGTGGGAAGGGCTGTCGCAGGACCTGAACTACAACGTGATGTTCAGCCAGCGCGGCGTGATGAACCTGGCCCACACGCTGCAGGACGTGCGTGACACCGAGCGCCGCGTGAACGCGAACCGGCTGAACGGCGTCGACGCCGAATTCCTGACGCCCGCGCAGATCAAGGAAATCGAGCCGACCATCAACCTGAACAGCCGCTACCCGGTGCTCGGCGCGTCGATCCAGCGCCGCGCGGGCGTGGCGCGTCACGATGCGGTGGCCTGGGGCTTCGCACGCGGCGCGGACCGCGCGGGTGTCGACATCATCCAGAACTGCCAGGTGACGGGCATTCGCCGCGAAGGCGGCGCGGTGGTCGGCGTCGACACGGTGAAGGGCTTCATCAAGGCGAAGAAGGTTGCGGTGGTCGCGGCCGGCAACACGACGACGCTCGCCGACATGGCCGGCGTGCGCCTGCCGATCGAAAGCCACCCGCTGCAGGCGCTGGTGTCCGAGCCGATCAAGCCGGTCGTCAACTCGGTGATCATGTCGAACGCGGTGCACGCGTACATCAGCCAGTCCGACAAGGGCGACCTCGTGATCGGCGCCGGCATCGACCAGTACACGGGCTTCGGCCAGCGCGGCAGCTTCCACATCATCGAAAGCACGCTGCAGGCGATCGTCGAGATGTTCCCGGTGTTCTCGCGCGTGCGGATGAACCGCCAGTGGGGCGGCATCGTCGACGTGTCGCCGGACGCGTGCCCGATCATCACCAAGACCGACGTGAAGGGCCTCTATTTCAACTGCGGCTGGGGTACCGGCGGCTTCAAGGCGACGCCCGGCTCGGGCTGGGTGTTCGCGCACACGATCGCCCGCGACGAACCGCATCCGCTGAACGCGCCGTTCGCGCTCGACCGTTTCTACACGGGCCACCTGATCGACGAGCACGGCGCCGCCGCCGTCGCGCACTGAACGAGGAGATAAACATGTTGCTGATCGAATGTCCGTGGTGCGGGCCGCGCGCCGAATCCGAGTTCTCGTGCGGTGGTGAAGCCGACATCGTGCGCCCCGTGAACAACGAGAACATGACCGACCGCGAATGGGGCGAGTACGTGTTCATGCGCGAGAACAAGCGCGGGCTGCACAAGGAGCAATGGCTGCACGCACAGGGCTGCCGCCGCTGGTTCAAGGCCACGCGCGACACGGTGACCTACGATATCAAGGGCTACGAAAAGTTCGGCGAAGCTGCCGGCAACGCACACGAAGAGGGCACGAGCAAATGAGCCAGAAAGACCGCCTCGGCACCGGTGGCCGCATCAATCGCGCGATTCCGTTGACCTTCACGTTCAACGGCCGCACGTATCAGGGCTTCCAGGGCGACACGCTCGCGTCCGCGCTGCTCGCGAACGGCGTGCACTTCGTCGCGCGCAGCTTCAAGTACCACCGTCCGCGCGGGATCGTGACGGCGGACGTCGCGGAACCGAACGCCGTCGTGCAGCTCGAATCGGGCCCGTACACGGTGCCGAACGCACGCGCGACCGAGATCGAGCTGTACCAGGGGCTCGTCGCGTCCAGCGTGAACGCGGAGCCGTCGCTCGAGAACGACAAGTACGCGATCAACCAGAAGCTGTCGCGCTTCCTGCCGGCCGGCTTCTATTACAAGACGTTCATGTGGCCGCGCAACATGTGGCCGAAGTACGAAGAGAAGATCCGTGAAGCAGCCGGCCTCGGCAAGGCGCCGGAAGCGCTCGACGCCGATCGCTACGACAAGTGCTACGCGCACTGCGACGTGCTCGTGGTCGGCGGTGGCCCGTCGGGTCTCGCGGCCGCGCATGCGGCGGCTACGGCCGGTGCGCGCGTGATCCTCGTCGACGACCAGCGCGAGCTCGGCGGCAGCCTGCTGTCGTGCCGCGCCGAGATCGACGCGAAGCCCGCGCTGCAGTGGGTCGAGAAGATCGAGGCCGAGCTGCGCAAGCTGCCCGACGTGACGATCCTGTCGCGCAGCACCGCGTTCGGCTACCAGGACCACAACCTCGTGACGGTCACGCAGCGTTTGACCGATCACCTGCCGGTGTCGATGCGCAAGGGCACGCGCGAGCTGCTGTGGAAGGTCCGCGCGAAGCGCGTGATCCTCGCGACTGGTGCGCACGAGCGTCCGATCGTGTTCGGCAACAACGACCTGCCGGGCGTGATGCTTGCCGGCGCGGTGTCCACCTACGTGCATCGCTTCGGCGTGCTGCCGGGTCGCAACGCGGTCGTGTTCACGAACAACGATCGCGCCTACCAGACCGCGCTCGACCTGAAGGCGTGCGGCGCCAAGGTGACGGTCGTCGATTCGCGCGCATCGTCGAACGGTGCGCTGCCGGCCGCCGCGAAGCGGCAGGGCGTGACGGTGATGAGCGGCGCGGTCGTGACGGTCGCATCGGGCAAGTGGCGCGTATCGTCGGTCGACGTCGCGTCCTACTCGAACGGCCAGACCGGCGGCAAGCTGCAGACGCTGCCGTGTGACCTCGTCGCGATGTCGGGGGGCTTCAGCCCGGTGCTGCACCTGTTCGCGCAGTCGGGCGGCAAGGCCTGCTGGAACGACGAGAAGGCATGCTTCCTGCCGGGCAAGCCCGTGCAGGCGGAAGCGAGCATCGGTGCCGCGGCCGGCGAATTCGGCCTGGCGCGCGCGCTGCGGCTCGCGGTCGATGCGGGCGTGGAAGCCGCGAAGGCGGCGGGTTTTACCGCTGAGCAGCGCGCGGTCGCGCCGCAGGTTGCGGAAACCGTCGAAGGCGCACTGCAGCCGCTGTGGCTGGTTGGCAGCCGCGAAGCCGCGGCGCGCGGGCCGAAGCAGTTCGTCGACTTCCAGAACGACGTGTCGGCCGCGGACATCCTGCTGGCCGCACGCGAAGGCTTCGAGTCGGTCGAGCACGTGAAGCGCTACACGGCGATGGGCTTCGGCACCGACCAGGGCAAGCTCGGCAACATCAACGGGATGGCGATCCTCGCGGGGGCGCTCGGCAAGACGATTCCGGAAACGGGCACGACGACGTTCCGCCCGAACTACACGCCCGTGTCGTTCGGCACGTTCGCGGGCCGCGAGCTCGGCGATTTCCTCGATCCGATCCGCAAGACCTGCGTGCACGAGTGGCACGTCGAGCACGGCGCGTTGTTCGAGGACGTCGGCAACTGGAAGCGGCCTTGGTACTTCCCGAAGAACGGCGAGGACCTCCATGCGGCCGTGAAGCGCGAATGCCTCGCGGTGCGCAACAGCGTCGGCATCCTCGACGCGTCGACGCTCGGCAAGATCGACATCCAGGGTCCGGACGCGGTGAAGCTGCTGAACTGGATGTACACGAACCCGTGGAACAAGCTCGAAGTGGGCAAGTGCCGCTACGGGCTGATGCTCGACGAGAACGGGATGGTGTTCGACGACGGCGTGACGGTGCGCCTCGCCGACCAGCATTTCATGATGACGACCACGACGGGCGGCGCGGCGCGCGTGCTGACGTGGCTCGAGCGCTGGCTGCAGACCGAATGGCCCGACATGAAGGTGCGGCTGTCGTCGGTCACCGATCACTGGGCGACGTTCGCGGTGGTCGGCCCGAAGAGCCGCAAGGTCGTGCAGAAGGTGTGCCAGGACATCGACTTCGGCAACGAGGCGTTCCCGTTCATGAGCTACCGGAACGGCACCGTCGCGGGTGCGAAGGCGCGCGTGATGCGGATCAGCTTCTCGGGCGAGCTCGCCTATGAAGTGAACGTGCCGGCGAATGCGGGCCGCGCTGTGTGGGAAGCGCTGATGGCGGCCGGCGCCGAGTTCGACATCACGCCGTACGGCACCGAGACGATGCACGTGCTGCGCGCGGAGAAGGGCTACATCATCGTCGGCCAGGATACCGACGGCTCGATCACGCCGTACGACCTCGGGATGGGCGGCGTCGTCGCGAAGTCGAAGGACTTCCTCGGCAAGCGCTCGCTGTCGCGTTCGGATACCGCGAAGGAGGGCCGCAAGCAGTTCGTCGGCCTGCTGACCGAGGACGAACAGTTCGTGCTGCCGGAAGGCGCGCAGATCATCGCGAAGGACACGCAGGTGTCGGCGGTCGATCCGACGCCGATGATCGGCCACGTGACGTCGAGCTACTACAGCCCGATCCTGAAGCGCTCGATCGCGCTCGCGGTGGTGAAGGGCGGCCTGAACAAGATGGGCGAGAGCGTCGTGATTCCGCTGGCCAACGGCAAGCGCATCACCGCGAAGATCTCGAGCCCGGTTTTCTACGATACCGAAGGGGTGCGTCAGCATGTGGAATGAAACGAGAAACCAGACGCAGGTGGCGGGCGCGGGCGGCGTGACGCTTGAATCGCCGTTCGTCGGCGCGGCCGACGTGCTGAAGCCGCACCAGGCGCGCGCATCGAAGAAGTTCACGCTGCGCGAGCGGCCGTTCCTCGATCTCGTCAACGTGCGCGGCGAGTTGAGCGACCCGGCGTTCGTGAGCGCGTTCGAGCGCGTGGTCGGCTGCCGGCCGCCCGCGGCGCCGAACACGGTCGCGCGCGGCGCCGAGTACGACGTGCTGTGGCTCGGCCCCGACGAGTGGCTCGTGCGCTCGAACGGGCCCGTGCAGGCCGGCGTGCTGGAGGCGCAGCTCGCTGAGGCCGTGCAGGGTTCGTATGCGGCGGCCGTCGACGTCGGCAGCGGCTATACGGTCGTCGAGATCAGCGGCGAACGCGTGCGCGACGTGCTCGCGCGCGGCTGCCCGCTCGATCTCCACCCGCGTGTGTTCAAGCCGGGCCAGTGCGCGCAGTCGCATTACTTCAAGTCGTCGATCGTGCTGATCCCGACCGGTGACGATGCGTTCGAGATCGTCCTGCGCCGCAGCTTCGCCGACTACTTCGTGCGCATCATGCTCGACGCGGCCGCGCCGCTCGCATCATGAAGCCGTTCGACGAACCGTTCGTGGCGATCGACGCGCCGCGCCTGCGCGGGCGCGGCTGGAGCGTGTTCGTCGACGAACTGAAGGTGCCCGCGCGGATCGGCATTCATGCGCACGAGCATGAAGCGCCGCAGCCGATCGTGATCGATGCACGGCTCGGCTATCGGTGCGAGCCGAGCGAGCAGGGCGAGTGGATCGATTACGACGGCTATTGCGCGCGCCTTGCCGCGTTCCTGTCGCACAAGCCGCATACGCGGTTGCTCGAGACGCTCGTCGCCGATATCGCGGTGCTGTCGTTCCGCGAATGGCCGGCGCTGGAGTCGCTGACATTGTCGGTGTACAAGCCGAAGATCCGGCCCGGCACGAAGCGGGTCGGCGTGTCGCTCGACTGGACGCGCGGGGATTATTTGCGGTGGACGGGCGCGGCGGGGCAGTTTTGATGTGGGAGAGGCGGTCGACGAGCGCATCGAAACGATGCCGGTCGGCCGCCAGCGTGGCACGTGTCGCGCCTGTATAGTTCCTGAAATATAAGAATAATACGTCGATCATGAGCGGGTCGGCATTTGTTCCTGAAATATGAGAACAATTCGCCGCCGCCGGCATTCAAGCCTATAATTCCGATATTCTCGTAACAATGCCGTCGACGCACGCTCGTCGGCATTTTGTTCCTGGTATCCCGGAATTATGGCCCGCACCTTACCCCGCCCGATTGCATCACCCGACCCGCTTGCGCAGGATCTCGCGGCGTTGGGGGCGCTCGTCCGCAACCGGCGGGCGCAGAACCAGATGCGGATCGACGACGCAGCCGACATGCTCGGCGTCTCCAAGGACGTGCTGTCGCGGCTCGAAAACGGCCGGGCGGTGAGCCTCGACAAGCTGTTCAAAGTACTCGACGGCTTGGGCCTCAATTTGCTCGTCGTACCGAAGCGCGAAGTGCCTGTCGCACGCAAGGCATTGCATGAACTGGCCGAGCCGACTGTTCCGGCGGGGTCGCGGGAGGGCGCGTGATGGTTCATCGCCTGCGCATCTCGACCAACGGTTCACCCGTCGGGCAGCTGACTTACGACGCCCGTCAGGATGACTACGGGTTTTCGTATGACCCGACGTGGCAGGCGCGCGCGGATGCGTTCGCGTTGTCGCCGTGCATTCCGCTCGACGGTCGTTCGCTTCCCGTGGGAGCGGTGCAGCGCTTCATCGGCAATCTGTTGCCCGAGGGGCGTGCGCTTGAAGTGGCCGCGGCGATGTATCAGCTATCGAAGGACAACGTGTTCGGTCTGATCCGGATGCTCGGCAAGGAGCCGGTCGGCGCGCTGAGTTTCCTGCCGGACGACGGAGAGAACGCACAAGCCCCGGAAGCCCTCGAGTCCGAACGTCGCGTGATATCCGCGGAAGAGTTGACCGACCGCATTCGCAAGCGCGACGCGATCCCGTTTCCGGTGTGGGACGGCCAGGTCCGGCTGTCGATTGCCGGCCATCAGGACAAACTGCAGGTGCTGGTCGAGGGGGAGCAATTTGCACTCGTCGAAGGAGCGCTCAGCAGCACGCACATTCTGAAGCCGGAGTCGGGCAACCCGCATGCGCCGTTCATGGTCGCCAATGAACATTTCTGCATGACACTGGCCGCTCGTATGGGGCTGCCAGTGGCGCCCGTCGAGATTCGCCGCATCCCGGAGCCGATTCTGCTCATCGAGCGCTTCGACCGGATCGTGACGACCGAGCCGGACGATCCGACGCGTGTCAGTGCGGTGCGGCGCCTTCATGTCATCGACGGATGCCAGGCACTGGACATGCCGGCGACGCTCAAGTACGAACGCAACCTCGGCAACAACGCGGACGTGCGCAATATTCGCGAAGGCGTGAGCTTCGAGAAGCTGTTCTCGCTGACACCCTATCTCGAGACGCCGGCACCCGCGCGCGCGGCAATGCTGCGCTGGGCCCTGCTGCAACTGCTGATCGGCAACAGCGACGCGCATGGCAAGAACATCTCGTTTTTCGTCAGCGGTGGCGGGCTTGCGCCTGCGCCGCTTTACGACCTCGTTTGCGTCAACGTGTATGGCGACGCGTACGTCCAGGATATGGCGATGGCTTATGGGGACGTGTTTCGCACGGAGGAACTGACCGCGTTCGCGCTCGCGGATTTTGCACATCGCATACAGATCCGGCCATCGTTCGTCGCGCGGGAAATGTCGAAGATGGCGCGTCTGGCGACGGAGATCGCGCCTGAATTGGCAAAGTCCGACATTTACGTGGGCGACGAACGTGGATGGGTAGGCAATATTTCGGAGTACGTGTGTGCTCAGGCCGACCGTGCGCTGCGTATTGCGCCTATGGTGTCCAAGGTGAACATCGATCTGCTTTGAAATCGGGCATTCACCGGGCGATCGCGGCGACATGCGTTCCAGCATGTCTTTGCGATCACCCTGAGCCGACGCATCAAGCCGCAGCCGCCCCATCCAGCGCCGGATAGTCGACATACCCGCGCGCATCGCCGCCGAAGAACGTCTCGCGCCGCGCATCGTTCATCGGTGCGCCGGTTTTCACCCGCGTCACGAAATCCGGATTCGCCAGCACCATCTGCCCGTACGCTTCGAGATCGGCCAGCCCCGACGTCACGTCCGTGCCGATTTCGTCGCGCGTGCGGCCCGGACGGTTCAGGATCAGCGTGCCGTTCCAGCGCGCGCGCAGGTCGGCCAGCAGCGCTTCGTTGCCCTGATGCATCACGTGCAGGTAGGCGAGGCCGAGACGGTCGAGTTCCGTCGCGAGATGGCGATACAGTTCCGGCCCTTCCGCACCTTCGTCGAGGCCGCCCAGCGTGTTGCCGGGCGACACGCGGATGGCCGTGCGATCCGCGCCGATCTCGTCGGCGATTGCCGCGGCAACCTCGATCGCGAAGCGCGCGCGGTTCTCGATCGAGCCGCCGTACGCGTCGGTGCGCGTGTTGGCATTCGGCGCGAAGAACTGCTGGATCAGGTAGCCGTTCGCGCCGTGAATCTCGACACCGTCGGCGCCCGCCTCGATCGCGCGGCGCGCGGCGATGCGGAAGTCGTTCACGGTCTCGCGCACTTCGTCGAGCGTCAGCGCGCGCGGTGCGGGGATGTCCAGCATCCCCTTCATCGTGAACATCGGCGCGTTCGGCGCGATCGCCGACGGCGCGACGGCCTGCCGGTGATGCGGCGTATTGTCGGGATGCGACATGCGCCCGACATGCATCAGCTGGATGAACAACCGGCCGCCGCGTGCATGCACGCGGTCGCTGATCGCCTTCCAGCCGGCGACGTGCGCGTCGGTATAGATGCCGGGCGTCGTCAGGTAGCCTTGACCGTCGTCCGACGGCTGCGTGCCTTCGCTGACGATCAGGCCGAGGCTCGATCGCTGCGCGTAATACTCGGCGGCCCATTCGCCGGGCGTGCCGTCGAAGGCGGCGCGGCTGCGGGTCATCGGCGCCATGACCAGGCGGTTTTCCAGCGTATATCGGCCCACGCGGACCGGGGTGAACAGTTGGCTCATGATGCGTCAGCTCCTCGAGATTCGGGATAGCGGCGCCAGGACGGTGCCGCCTCGGGCGCCGGCCGCGCACGGGGTGTGCCGACCTCGCCTCCACACACCCATCATCCATTGCTTCCTTTTCGGGATAAACAGGGTAATCTGGATAACATTGATCCATTGATGGAGCAGTGGGCATGGAACTGCTGAACGACATGGCGTTGTTCGTCGAAGTCGTGAAGGCGAAGGGATTTCGCAGTGCGGCCGAGACGCTGGGGATGCCGAACTCGACACTGTCGCGGCGCATCAGCGCGCTGGAGAAGGCGATCGGGCTGCGGCTGCTGCATCGCACGACGCGCCGGATCGAGCTGACCGAGGCCGGCCAGCTCTACTTCGAGCGCTGCAAGCGCATCGTCGACGAGGCGCGGCTCGCGCACGAGCAGCTCGGCGGCCTGCTGGCGCAGCCGACCGGCGTGCTGCGCGCCTCGTTTCCGGTCGATTTCGCGGTGGTCATTCTGGCGCCGCTGGTCGTCGAATTCGGGAATCGTTATCCGAAGCTGACCTTCGAATTCGAGCTGACATCGCGGCGTGTCGACCTGGTGAGCGAACCGTTCGACGTGGCGATCCGCATGGGGCCGTCCGAGGACTCGCAGCTGATCGCGCGGCGGCTCGCGACGCTCCGGAACTACCTGTATGCGTCGCCCGGCTATCTCGCGCGCGCCGGCGAGCCTCGCGAGCCTGAAGACCTCGTGCGGCACGCGTGCCTCGGCCTGCAGCGGAGCGGGTCATGGACGCTGCACGACGGCGCGCGTTCCGTCGAGGTGCCGGTGAGCAGCCGGTTCGGGTCGAACAGCGTCGGCATGCTGCGGCGTCTGGCCACGCTCGATGCGGGCATCATCGTGCTGTCCGAAGCGATCGTCGCGGACGATCTGGCCGCCGGCCGGTTGCGCCGTGTGATGCCGGCATGGGAAGGCGAGCCGATTGCGGTCTACGCGATGACGGAGACGCGGCTGCTGCCCGCGAAGACGCAGCATTTCATCGAGTTCTTGCGGGAGCGTTTCGCGCAGGCGTGACGGGCGGGTAGCCGTTCGTCGTTCAGTTCTGCGCCGGTGGCGGTGCGTCCAGCTGCGCTTCCCATTTCTTCAGGATGCGCACGCGTGCCTGGCTGAAATCGACCCAGCAGTTCATCCGCGCGTCTTCCGGGATCATCTGTTGCGGATTGGCGGCTTTCACGTAGTCGCAGGTGTCGTCGGCGAAGCGGGTCCAGCTTGCCTGCGACTTCGCGAGTGCGCTGGCGGCATCGGGGTTGCGCTGCTTGAGCTTGCGCTCGAGCGACCGGTATGCGCGCTCGACGGCCTGGTCGTTTTGACCGAGTACGCAGGTCCGCACGTCGTTCATCGTCAGCGCGTGTTTCTCGCAATCGACGGCGGCGAACGCAGCGGTGTGGCCGATCGTCAGCGCGGCGACGGCAAGGAGGCGGGTGGCATGGCGCATGCGCGTCGAACGAAGGGGACTAGTTGCCGCGGGCCGACGTAGGGCTCGTCTTTTCGCTGACCGGCACCATGCGGGCCTTCGCATCGTTCGCGGGATTCGCGGGATTCACGGCTTTCGCATCGTCGTCAGGTTCGAGCACGAAGCGGAACGAATCGACGCGCTGCATCACCTTCGCCGCATACGCGTTCGAACCGCCGCTGTAGCTCCTCAGTCCGGCCCGCACGTCGCCACCGGCGGCCCTCACGTAGCCCGACAGGATCGCCGACCCGACTTCGACGTTCGCGTTCGGGTCGGTCAGGTCCTTCACGTTGCGCACCAGGCCGCGGTGCGCGGTCGGCACGACCTGCATCAGCCCGGTCGCGCCATGCTGGCCGCGTGCCTTTTCCTGGAAGCGCGATTCGATCGAAATAATGGCGTAAACGAGTGCGGGAGGCAGCGAATATTTCGTCGCAGTGACGCTCACGATATCGGCGAGCTTCGCGGCCCGTTCCTTCGCGACGCCGAACTTCTTCGTCAGGTAGGACGTGATGCGGCGGTTTGCTTCGTTCGGCTGATCGTTGGCGTCGGCGAGCGGCGCGGATGCGACGGACGGCGCCGATGCGGCTGCTTCGGGCGCGGACGCAGGCAGTGCGGGCGCTTGCTGCGCCGACGCCTGTTGCGCGATGCCGAGCGAAAGCACGATCAGCCAGAGAAACCGTCGCATGGTGGAGTGCGGGGAATGGGAAGGCGCCTAGTATATCGGCCAATCGCGGCCGGTGGTCGAGTGCCGGTTCGAATGAAAGCGGCATGTAGGTTTGTGTCGTGGCGAGCCGATCGTGGAACCGATCGTTGCGCGGACACGCATCGGAGTCCGGATGAACGCTAGTTGATGATCTCGCCGATGCCGGTTTCGATGCGGATTCTGAGCTGCTGGATGAACGCCGGATCGTAGGGTTCCCAGCTCTCGAGTTCGCCAACGATCTTCAAAGGCGATGTGCTCCGATACGATCGCGTCGGATTGCCCGGGAATTTCTTGTCCGTGACGTTCGGGTCGTTTTCGAATTCGCCGGTGGGTTCGACGATGTAGACCCGCGGTCGGCCGTCGCCTTTGGCCATTTCCGCAGCCAGGCCGGCGCCTTTGGGCAAGGCCGTGAAGTAAATGTGATTCATCACGACGTCATCGCGATAATTCGATCGGAAGCCTGCCGTCAGCAAGTCGCCGATCCGCAGATTCGCTTTCGTGCCATGAAAAAACGGGCCGGTGTCCGGAACGGTCATGGTTTCTCCTTCTAAAAATCGCGCAACGGCTTCTACGCGCGCCGTGCGGCCGCCACCCGTGCAATCGCGCCGATCGCATCGCTGACGAGCACCGCGAGCAGCCCGACGATCACGCCACCCTGCAGCACGAACGCGGTATTCGACGTCTGCAGCCCTGCGATGATCACGTCGCCGAGCCCGCGCGCGGCGACCGTCGAGCCGATCGTCGCGGTGCCGAGATTGATCACCACCGCGAGCCGGACCCCGTTGACGATCACCGGAAACGCGAGCGGGAGCTCGACCGATATCAGTTGCTGCCAGCCGCTCATCCCCATCCCGCGCGCGGCATCGACGACGTCGCGCGGCACGTCCTCGAGCCCCGCGATCGTGCTTTCGAACACGGGCAGCAGGCCATACAGCACGAGCGCGATCAGCACGGGCTTCAAGCCGAAGCCGACGGCCGGCACCGCGAGCGCGAGCACCGCGACGGGCGGGAAGGTCTGGCCGATGTCCACGACGCTGCGCGCGACCGGCAGGAAATCTGCGCCCCACGGCCGCGTGACCGCGATGCCGGCCGCGACCGCGACGATCGTGCCGATCACGCTGGACAACGCGACCGTGCCGAGATGCGCGAGCGTGAGGTCGAGCAGGCTCGCGCGATCGTAGATGACGGGCGCGCCGTTGTCCGCGAACGGCGCGAACAAGCCTTGCAGCCAGGCGGGGCGCAACAGCAGCACGAGCAGCAGCGCGAGCGCGGCTGCTCGTGCGAGGTAGGCGGGAAGTGCCGACCGCCCGGGCCGCGTGCTGCCGTGCGTCGTCATGCGGGCTTCCTTGCGTGCGCACGGATCGCGTCGAGCGTGATGCGGCGCGTGTTGTGGCCGTTGCCATCTTCCACTGGAAGCGCATCGACACCTCGCCACAGCAGCTCCGACACCGCATCGCGCAGCGTGCGCGTTGCGGCGATCGGTTCGCCGTCGGCATGACCGGGTTCGGCCACCGCGTCGATCGGTGTCAGCGCGAGCAGGCGCAGCGGCCGGTCGACGCCCGCGACGAGCTGCTCGACGACGCCGGCCGCCGGCTTGCCGAGAATCTCGGCAGGCGAAGCGACCTGCAGCAGCCGGCCGCCGTCCATCACCGCGATCGTGTCGCCGAGCTTCAGCGCTTCCTCGATATCGTGCGTGACGATCACGACCGTGATGCCGAGGCGGCGCTGCAAGGCAAACAGGTCGTCCTGCGCCTTGTTGCGGATGATCGGATCGAGCGCGCCGAACGGCTCGTCCATCAGCAGCATCGCGGGCTCGGCCGCGAGCGCGCGCGCGACGCCGACGCGCTGCTGCTGGCCGCCCGACAGTTCGTGCGGCAGCTTGTCCGCGAACTCGGCGGGCGCGAGATGGAACAGGTCGAGCAATTCGTTCACGCGCGCATCGATGCGCTCGGCCGGCCAGCCGAGCAGGCGCGGCACAGTCGCGATGTTGCGCGCGACGCTCCAGTGCGGAAACAGCCCGTGCCCCTGGATCGCATAGCCGATGCCGCGCCGAAGCTGCTCGGGCGCGACGGTGGCCGTATCGACGCCGTCGATGCGGATCGTGCCGCTGGTGGGCGCGATCAGCCGGTTGATCATGCGCAGCAGCGTCGACTTGCCGCTGCCCGATGCGCCGACGAGCGCGGTGATCGTGCCGCGTTTCATCGTCAGCGAGACGTCGTCGACGGCGACGATGTCGCCGAAGCGTTTGCCCGCACGTTCGATCTCGATCATCCTGCACGCCCCTTCGCGAGCGTGGTCGCGGCTTCGAATATGACGGCCGCCACCAGCGCGAGCGCGATCGTCGGGATCGCGCCGAGCAGCACGAGATCGGCGGCCGATTGCCCGATCCCCTGGAAGATGAAGATGCCGAAGCCGCCGCCGCCGATCAGCGCGGCGACCGCGGTCAGCCCGATGTTCTGCACGAGCACGATGCGCACGCCGCTCAGGATCACCGGCAGCGCGAGCACGAGATCGACGCGCAGCAACCGCTGCGCGCGCGTCATGCCCATCGCGCGCGCCGCTTCGGTCACGTGCGGCGGCACTTGGCCGAGCCCGACCACGACGCTCGACGCGATCGGCAGCAGCGAATACAGGAACAGCGCGAGCACGGCTGGTGCTACGCCGATGCCGCGGATGCCGAGCGCGGCCGCGAGCGGCACGTGTGCGGCGAGCAAACCGAGCGGCGCCATCATCAGCCCGTACATCGCGATGCTGGGGATCGTCTGCACGATATTGAGCACGGGCATCGCGACGGTACGCACCGCCGCGATGCGCGCGCAGGCGATGCCGAGCGGCACGCCCGCGACGAGCGCGGCAGCCACCGAGCCACCGGTGAGCGACACGTGCCGGATCGCCTCGATCCAGAAGTCGTCGCTGCGCACCGCGTATTCGCGCATCACCGAGAGGCCGTCCCACCAGCCGGTCGCGAGTGGCACCGAAATCGCTGCTATCGCGACGACAAGCGCGGCGAGACGCCGCCACGGGCCGAATGCGAGCCGTGCGAGCGCATCTGCGACGAGCACGGCCCACGCGAACAGCAGCAGCCAGACGCCGGAGGAGGGCGACACGCGGGCGAGCGTGTCGTCAGGTGCGACGACGTGCGTCGCGGCCGCGCCGACCGCGTACGCGAGCGTGGCGAGCCACGCGCAGCCGGCCATGAGGCGCCACGCGGGGCGGCTCGCCGTCATCGCCCACAGCGCGCCGACGATCCACAGCGCGGCGAGCCCGGCGCCCTGCAGGGCCGGCAGCGCGGCGAACACCGACAGGTCGGTGCCGGCCGCGATGCGGTTCGGCCGCAGCACCGCGAACGGCAGGCCGAGCACGGCGACGATCGTCAGGACCCCGATCAGGATGCCGACCTTGTCCGCCGTGATGCGCCGCGCGGACGCTGCCGCGCGACCCGTCATTTAACGAAGCCCTTCGCTTTCAGGTAGCTTTTCGCGACGCCGGCGGCCGGTTCGCCGTTGATCTGGATGCGCGCGTTCAGCGTCTGCAGCGTCTTCAGGTCGAGGCTCGCGAACACGGGCTTCAGGTAGTCGGCGATTTGCGGATGCGCTTTCAGCACGGCTTCGCGGATTACCGGCGCGGGGGCGTAGACGGGCTGCACGTGTTTGTCGTCGTCGAGCACCGCGAGGCCGCTCGACGAGATTCCGCCGTCGGTGCCGTAGACCATCGCGGCATTCACGCCGTCGGTCTGGTTCGCGGCGGCCTTGATGGTCGCGGCCGTGTCGCCGCCGGACAACACGACGAGCTGGTCAGGCTTCAGCTTGAAGCCGTACGCCTTCTCGAACGACGGCAGCGCCGACGCGCTGTTCACGAATTCGGCCGACGCCGCGAGCTTCACCTTGCCGCCGCCGGCCACCCACTTGCCGAAATCGGAGAAGGTCTTCAGGTGCTGCGACTGCGCGACCGGTGCGAGCACGGCGACGCCCCACGTGTTGTTCGCGGGCGCCGGGGTGAGCCAGACGAGATGGTTCGCCGCGTAGTCGAGCTGCTTCGCGGTGTCGTAGCCCTGGCTCGCGTTCTTCCACAGCGGATCGTCCGCCTTGTTGAAGAAGAACGCGGCGTTGCCGGTGTATTCGGGGTAGACGTCGATCTCGCCGCTCGTGAGCGCCTTGCGCACGATCGGCGTCGTGCCGAGCGCGATCTTTTCGGTGACGGGAATGCCGTGGGCCTTCAGCACCTGTGAAATGACGTTGCCGAGCAGGTTGCCTTCGGTGTCGATCTTCGACGACACCACGACGGGCGTGTCGGCATGCGCGCCGGGCGCGACGATCGCGGCGGCGAGCGCGAGGCCCAGGATCCGGGCGGGCAGGGCGAGCTTCATACGGGCCAATCTCCAGGACGGGGGCGTACGCCGAAAGTTACTTGACTGAGCCGGCTTTGGCAAACCGCGTGCGGCGGCGTGCCCACAGCCCGTGTGGGGATTACCCGCATCCGTGTTGCAGGCTTGTTACACTGAATCCGTTCCCGCCTTGCCGACACTTCCTGACATGAAGCCCGAGCTGCTGGTTCTCATCGCATTACGCGGTGACGCGCATCGCGAGATCGCCGCGTCGTTCGACGTGCGCTACGCCCCGACATCCGAAGCACGCGAACGTGCGATCGCCGAGCACGGCGGCACCCTACGCGCGGTGCTGACCAACGGCAGCACGGGGCTCACCGCCGCCGAGATCGATCGTCTTCCGCAACTCACGTTCGTCAGCGCGCTCGGCGCCGGCTACGAGCACATCGACGTGACGCACGCCAAGGCGCGCGGCGTTACCGTGGTCACGGGCGCCGGCACCAACGACGATTGCGTGGCCGATCACGCGTTCGCGCTGCTGCTCGCGGCCGTGCGCAACGTCGTGCAGCTCGATGCGAAAACCCGCGCGGGCGTGTGGCGCGACGGACTGGCGATGCCGCCGAACGTGTCGGGCAAGAAGCTCGGCATCGTCGGGCTCGGCAAGATCGGCGAGAAGTGCGCGCGCCGCGCGGCCGGCTTCGACATCGAGATCGGTTATCACAACCGGTCGGAGAAGAAAGTCCCTTATCGCTATTTCGACCGCGTCGACGCGCTCGCGCAGTGGGCCGATTTCCTGATCGTCGCGACGCCGGGCGGCGCGGGCACGCGGCATCTGATCGATCGTGCGGTTCTCGACGCGCTCGGCCCCGGCGGATTCGTCGTCAACGTGTCACGCGGCAGTGTTGTCGATACCGCTGCTTTGGCAGAGGCGTTGCGCGAAGGACGCATCGCGGGCGCGGGGCTCGACGTGTACGAAGGCGAACCCGAGCCGCCGCGCACGCTGACGGATCTCGACAGCGTCGTGCTGACGCCGCATATGGGCGGCTGGTCGCCCGAGGCGCTCGACCGGTCGGTGCGGCAGTTCATCGACAATGCCGAGCGGCACTTTTCAGGGCGGCCGGTGTTGACGCCGGTGTGAGCGCGGCTGGCCGGGTGCGGTGGCTTCTTGCACCCGAACCGTGCACCGCCACGGATTGGTGCGGCGCCGGCGCAAGAAGATGAAACATTGCGTCGCGGCGGCCAATCAGGCGCCGAAATAACGATCTGCGTGAAACGGCCTTTCACTCCATAGCGTCCGGCGGTTGGCCGGATACGTGCCGCAGATGGAGATGTCCGTTGCCGTTGTTTCGACCGTATCGACGCGTTTGCGTGGCCGATCCGGTTGCCTTAATTCATGGGGCGGACACTGGCCAGATCTGCCGCCGCGACTTCATCCGTGGAGGGGAGCGCCCGAATGGTCACCTCACCGGAAATGAACCGTTTCCCTTTGAAATCCCGGCCATGGTAGCGCGTGCTGATCGCGTGAAATTCCGCATTGCCGGACGCCAGATGCTCGAGCTCGGTCACGTAGGCGCGCACATCCGCCCGATTCCCGAGCGGGCCGGCAAGGACGCGATCGCGCGCTGCCATCAGATTGCGCTCGTTCTCTGCAACCAGCGTTGCCAGCTTGTTCAGCGCATCCTGGAGTTTCAGGCCGTCGCGGTACATCAGCAGCCAGACGGAGTTGACCGAATCGGCGATGTGAATTTCCTTTCGGAACGAGTACGGGTCGTTGACCAGCGTAATCGAATCGATAGCGGCCGTTCTCATTTCCGCCAACGAGCGGTCGGCCACCAGGTGCTCGGTCATGTCGACGTCGATGGCGTACTCCGTCATGATGGCTGCCCATTCCCCGTAGTTGTCGATGCGCCGCATCTCCAGGTAGGCGTCGAACGTGAGTTCGTCCATCTTCAGGGCCAGCGGATCCGTCTGCCTGATGATCAGCGTATGCAGGGCGTCCTCCATGCGTTTCCAGACACGCGGTTTCGACGCCAGATGCGCCTTGACGGGCAGCAGCCCCTCGTACAGCAATTGCGCGATGGGCGCGGTGTCCGGCGGGCGGATGCCGGCGATTGCGTCGAAGTAGTGCCGGCGCAATGTCGAGCGCTTGTGCGCCTGCTCCAGCATGGCGGGGTTGGTGATGGTGTCGTCGATCAGCGTGGTGATGCTCATCATCCGTTCCAGATCGTAGATCCTGTCATTCAGGGTGTGCGGATAGCACAGGCCACCGAATGACGGCATGCTTTGCGCCAGATAGTGTTCGACGGCCTTCTGGCTGCCGTAGTAGGCCAGGATGTACGGGCTGTCCGTGAGCGCGATCCGGCGTTCCGCCTCGTCATGGAGCGGATGCCACATGGGTTTCAATTGCAGATGGAAGTCCGGATGGAAGATTGTCTCCCCGGGCTTCGGCAGGCCAGGCAGGTTGCGAACGAAGTTGGGAATATCTGTCATGGCGGGTTCTCGGGCTTGATGTCCGGCGGCGGGAACGGGCGGCCTTCATCGACCGTGCTTGAGCACGAAGCTATAGATGGAAACCTGATGCTTCACGATTGCGACGGCCAGGCTTTCGCACATCACGCGGAGTTCCTCCAGCGCGCCGACCGCGCCCGTCGGGAAATTGCGCTCGATGTTGTCCTGAACGTTCAACAGCCATCGCGTCGCATCTGTCCGGTCCGGCAGGATCTGCATATCCTGGACGCGGAAGCCGCTTTGTTCGAACACCTGGCGCAGGTACGCAGGTGTCTTGCGATATTTGCACGCGAGCCTGTCGACCAGGTCGGGCGTATCGGAGCGGTATTCGGAGAGGTCGACGTTATATAAGTTATCCGAAACGATGACCGTCCCGTTTTCTCCCAGCCGCTGTCGCAATTTCGCCATCACGATTTCGAAGAGATCGTAGGGGAAATGGGAGATCACACCACGCATGATCACGAGGTCGTAGGGCTGGTTGAAATCCGGCAGCAGGTCGATGTCCAGCGCATTGCACTGGAACAGGTTGATCCTGTCGGACAATCCCCGCGCGGCGTTTACCTCGGCGCAGTATTCGAGCTGGCGGCTGCTGATGTTGATGCCGTCCAGGCGATGGCAGTCGGGAAACCGCTCGGACAGATCGCGCAGCACGGTTCCCCATCCGCATCCGATATCGAGTACCCGGTTGATCGGCTGGCGCCCGGGCGTCTCCAGACCGGCGATCTTCAATTGCCGTTCGAAATACCTGAGGCCGGATTCGTCCAGATCGACCGGCGTCGGCGATTGGGGATGGTCAAAGACGCCGAACTGGAACCAGAGGCGATCGCCGATGGCCTTGCTCCAGTTCACCGGGTCGTCCTGGTAGGCCTCCATGACCCGGGATTCGTAATCGTTTCGCTCTCGGCCGCGAATTGCCGCGAATGGCGGGTTACGCCGATCGTTCAAGGGCGACGCGGATGCGACGGTTGTGCCGGTAACCAGGTTGTTCATTGTCATTCCCCGCAGCGACCGGCTACAAATGTCCGGATTATTGATTTTTAAATCTAGCCGGCGAGGAATCGATGTCAAGCGATATCAGATTATTTCTGATTTCGATTCAATAATGCAATTGATTGATGAAGCGTGGAATTATTGTTTTAAAGAGCCGTTGCTTCCGTTTCCATAAGAATCGGGAAAGGGAACCGAATGAATGAAGCTATCCCGGGACGCCGGTGCGCTGGCGTCTCGGGACGGCTTCAGGACGGGCATGCCGACGTTCAGGACGCCGTCAGCGGCACCGTCACCGACGTACCGGCCGGGTCAAGCGTCAGCCCGGTGCCCGGCGTCGGGCGCAGCGTCGCCTCGTTGTCGCTCGACAGCACGACGAGCCCCAGCCGGTGGCCGGCTTCCAGCTTGTAGTCACGCGGCATGAACGTCAGCTTCAGGTCGTACGGCATGCCGGGCAGAACCGGCTGCGAGACCCACTCCGACACGCGGTTGCGCGGATCGGTCCACGCCCGCGTGACGATCGTCGCCGTACCGTCCGGCGCGCGATCGACCAGCAGGGCCGTCACGTTGGCCACGGCCGTGAAGGTCAGCCTGACGCGTGCGGTCGCTGAACCGGACAGGCGTGTCGCGGCCGTGAGCGGCGCGGTTTCGAAGCGGCTGCGGTTCTCGCCCGTCGGTGCGTTCGCCAGCGTGAGCGCGGTGATGCGCGCATCGTCGGTGAAGCGCGCGAGCGGGCCGCCGGTCGGCAGCCGCAGCAGCGTGCCGGTGCCTGCGCCGTCGCCGCCCGCGAAGTACGTGACCGGCGTGGCGTGGCGCGCGGCCCAGTCCGCTTCCTTCAGCAGCGTGCCGTCCGCCTGCTCGATCACCGCGCGCGGATCGCGTTCGACGCCATTGTCGAAACCGATCAGGTAGCGCGTAAACCAGCGGTTCACTTCAGCGGTCCACGCATCGGCCATCGCCGGCACGCGGGTCGGGTCGGTGTGCTTCAGGCGATGCAGCCACAGCTGCGTCGGCACGCCCTGGCGCCGCATCGCGAGATGCCACAGCGTCGACTGGTCGACGCGCACGTTGTCGTCGGTGAGCCCCTGGGCGACGAGCGCCGGCGCGACCGCGTATGCGGTGGGAATGTCGCGCGCGGCCCAGAACGGCGAATAGTCGCCGGTCTTGCGGTCTTCCTGCTGCAGCGCTTCGTCGATCAGGTGCGTGCAGCGCTCCGGATGCGCGTTCGTCAGCAGCGCCTTGATGTACACGTCGACGTCCTCGCCCTGATAGCCTTCCGGCGCACGCACGAGGCCGCCCGAGCGGTAGTAGCCGTACATGTTCGTCAGTCCGGCGACCGGCACGATCGCGTCGAGCCCGCGCGTGCGCAGGCTCGCGACCATCTTCGGCAGCGTGCCGTCGTACGACACGCCGTACATGCCGACGTGGCCCGTCGACCAGTTCGCGACGACCGTCTTGCCGTTCGCGTCCTTCGCGGTCGCGTCGCGGCCGAGCCAGCGGATCACCGATGCCATCGCGACCGATTCGTCGCGCGTGAGGATCGTCGGGCAGCCGTCCGAACCGGCGGTACCGAGCGAATCCGCGTAGACGATCGTGAAGCCGCGCGGGATGAAGTAGCCCTCGATCCACGAGCGCCCGGCGGCAGCCGCCTCGACCTGCTGCAGCATCCGCACCTGCGGCGCGGCGGCCATGATGCGCGCGGAGGCGCCGGTCGCTGCCGTGGCCGCCGTGGCGGCCGAATGCGGCGTGCCGTCGAGTTCGACGTCGACGTTGTGGTCGGGGCTGTCGGCGAGGCCCGCGTAGTACGGGCTCGCGAGCACGATGACGGGCGTGCGCGCGCCGTTCGCGGTTTCGGTCGGGCGCACGATGCGCACGTGGATGCGGTCGCGCGTGCCGTCGCCGTCGGAATCGACCGGCGTGTCGACCCACGCGTTCTCCTCGATCGTGCCGCCCGACAGCGACGGCTGCACCTGGCCGTTCGCGATCACGGGCCGGTAGCGGCCGCCGCTGGCCGGATTGGCGTACGGGACGCCGGACGGTGAAATGCGTGAGGCGAGCGACTGCTTGTCGGCCGCCGAGGCGGCGGCCTCCTCCTGTTTGCCCTGCGCGAGCGCGGAGACGCCCGCCACGCTGCCGCCGTCGTCACCGCCGCACGCGGCGAGCGTCGCGGCTGCAACGAGCGCGGGAAGCCACGCGCGACGCAATCCGGTTCGATGAATGTCCATTGTCGACCTCTTCTTGTGATTGTCTGGAACCGGACGGCCCGCGATATGCCCCCTGCGGGCCGGCCGGGTGCTGCATCGGATGAAACGGAACTGCACCTTCGAAAGCGCCGGGCGCGAGGCCCGGGTGTCACGGCCGGTGTCGACGCGCGTCACGTATCGCGCGACCCGGCGAGCGTCGGGGCGATTGCGTCGCCCCGACCGGAAAGCGTCAGCGCGGCGGCTGATTCGGGCCGCCCGGTCGAAGCGAGGCCGGCGGCGCGAAATGAGTACAGGAGTGCGAATCAAATGCGGGCATGCCCGATCTTCCTTCAGGTTTCAGATGAAACGGAACGGCACGATGCGATGAGGCGGGGATGGTGCGAACGGCGGTGCTGCAACGGCAGGAAAGCGCGACGCGAGTCGGCAGGGCTGGCCGGAATGCTTTCCGGAAGCTTGCGCAAAACTTATCTCAGTGAAATCTCGGTGTCAAACTTTTTTAGTTCGAGTCAAACAAAGTTTTCAGGCGTGCGGGGTGATGGACCTACGATCGGTCTGAATTTCCGGGAAATCTGTCCGCAAACGGTAAAAAACAGATTGAAAGGAGAGAGAGGGCATGGCGATTTCAGTCGCGGCAGCGAGCGGCTTTTCGCTCGTGCAGATGGCGCAGCAGGCTGCGCTCGACGGGCGCCAGCAGACGGACGCGGCGGCCGGGCAACCGCAGGACACGCCGATTACCATCCGGGCGCTGGATCAGGTCGCGATGCACGCGGCGCGCATGAAGCAGATGTCGATGCTGGGCGACCTGTCGACGAAGCTGCGCGACGTCACCAGCCAGCTCGCAACGAGCCTGCACGAGATCATCGCGAAGCGGCCGGACCTGGCCGACGTGCAGTTCGACTTCATGACCGACAACGGCCAGATCAAGGTCGTGTCGAAGACGATGACGGAAAGCGATCGCGCGTGGGTGGAGTCGACGCTGAATGCGAACGCGGGCCTCGTGCTCGCGACGCGCGCGTTTCACCAGCAGGCCGTCGATTTCGCGGAGCAGGGCGCGGCCGCCGTCGGCGAGGCGTTCACGGACGACGATCGCAAGGTGGCCAGCCGGCGCGCCGACGCGGACTTCCTCTTCATGAGCGAGATCAACGCGTCCGTCGCGCGCAACCGGAAGTTCGAGGAGGTGGGCGGGCACTTCACCACGCAGGACGGCACGCGGCTGACGTTCGACCCGTCGGCCGGCACCGCGCGCGGCACGCTGGCGCTGCTGGATACCGACCGTCAGTTGTCGTCGGGTGCGGCGATCTTCGTCGACGACTTGGGGCAGAAGACCTACGGCCGGCGCGCGGGCCTGATCGACGTCGGCTTCGGCGCCGCGTTCGAGGACATCCTGAACGGCCGCAACAGCGTCGGTTTCCACGAGATCGCGTAGCCACGCGCGTCACGGAGCCGGACGCCGCGCGCCTATTCGTCGCGCAGCGCTTCCGCCGGCCGTACCCGCGCGGCGCGCCAGCTCGGGTAGAGCGTCGCGACGCACGACATCAGGAACGCGGCCGCGGCGATCTCGATCACGTCGGTCGCCGCGAGCTTCGACGGCAGCGAGCTGAGGAAGTACACGGACGGCGTCAGGAAGCGGATGCCGAGCAACTGTTCGATCGCCGGCAGCACCCACGGGATGCTCACCGCGATCGCGCAGCCGAGTGCGACACCCGCGAGCGTGCCGGCGAGGCCGATCGTCATCCCCTGGATCGCGAAGATCTTCATGATCGACCCGGGCGGCGCGCCGAGCGTGCGCAGGATCGCGATGTCGCCTTGCTTCTGGGTGACGGTCATCACGAGCGACGACACGAGGTTGAACGCGGCGACCGCGACGATCAGCATCAGGATCAGCGACAGCATGCGCTTTTGCAGCCGCTCGGCCTCGAACCACGTGCGGTTCTGCCGTGTCCAGTCGCGGATATAGAGGTCGCCCGACAGCGTGCGCGACAGTGCCAGTGCGATGTCCGGCGCGCGCTGCAGATCGTCGAGGCGCAGCCGGATGCCGGTCGGCGCACGCACGTTGAACAGCGTCTGCGCGTCGCGGATGTGGATGTAGGCGAGCGCGCTGTCGTACTGGTAGTGGCCCGACTCGAACGTGCCGACCACGTTGAACTGCCGGAACCGCGGCAGCGCATCGCCGATGCGTGCGGTGTTGCCGGGCGCGAAGAATGTGATGCGGTCGCCGATCTTCACGTGCAGCGCGTCGGCCAGCGCCGAGCCGAGCACGATGCCCATCTCGCCCGGCACGAGCGCGTCGAGCCGCCCGGTCTTCAGCTTGCGCGCGATCTCGGACACACGCGGCTCGAGCACCGGATCGATGCCGCGCAGCGCGACGCCCGTCACGCTGCCCGCGTTCGTCAGCAGCGCCTGTGCGTCGACATAGGGCGCGACGGCGCGTACCGCCGGATTCTGCAGCGATTCGTGCGCGGTGAGCCGCCAGTCGGGCATCGCGCCCGTCGGCGAGAAGATTTCCACGTGCGCGAGCACCGACAGCATCCGGTCGCGCACTTCGGTCCGGAATCCGTTCATCACCGACAGCACGACGATCAGCGCGGCGACGCCGAGCGCGATGCCGGCCATCGCGGCGCCGGCAATGAACGACACGAAGCCGTCGCCGGCCGAGCGCCGGCCGCCGCGCGCATAGCGCAGCCCGATCTGCCATTCGAACGGGAGTTTCAAGCGGTTTCCTTTCATTTCGATTCGATCCTGCCGAGCCGCGCATTCTAGCGAACGCGGCGCCGCCGTGTGCAGAGGTTGCGCCACGGGCGACCGATATCCGCCCGGCCGGCCGGTCATCCGGCGGCGTGGCGCGCCGGCACACCGATATTTCCATCGTTTCGGGTCTGATCGATAATGGCGCCCAGCATCCGGTCGAACATACCAAGTAATTACGGCGCAACCGGGCCGCGCCGTCACAGACCCATAACAATTCGGGGAAGGTTGCCGTACCAGGCAGCATGTCCTTGATAAGGAAATAACAATGGATTTGCTGCGTTTCCTGCTGCTCCTGCCGATTCGCGTGGCGGGCTTCGTCTGGTGGCTGCTCGGCTGCGCGCTGCGGCCGCTGGTCGGCGACGTGTCGTGGACGGCGCCCGCGTGGATGGGCGTGACCGCCGCGGCCGTGCGCCGCCGCCCGTGGCATGCCGGCGGCCTCGTGCTGCTCGCGGCCGCGCTCGGCTACGGCGGCTACTGGTTCAAGCATCGCCCGAAGCCGCCCGAGCCCGCGACGGTCAGCTTCACCGTGAAGGCGCCGGCGATCACCACCTACGAGGTGGACGACACCGACAAGCCGAAGATCACCGTCCATCCGCTCGAAGTCGTGTTTGCGCAATCGGCGGCGCCGATCGAACAGGTCGGCAAGCCGGCCGGCGACGGCATCGAGATGACGCCTGCGCTGAAGGGGGCATGGGAGTGGGCCGACGACAAGACGCTGCGCTTCACGCCGGCCGCCGACTGGCCGGTCGGCGCGCACGTCGAGGTGCGTTTCGCGGTGCACCGGGTGTTCGCACCGCAGGTGCTGATGCACGACGACCGTTTCGCTTTCGACCTGCCGGCGTTCGCCGCGACAGTCGGCAACAATGAGTTCTACCAGAACCCCGACAATCCGGCGGAGAAGCAGGCGCTGCTGCAGTTGCGCTTCAACTATCCGGTCGATCCCGCCGAGTTCGAGAAACGCATCGGCCTCGTGCTGGTCGGCCGCGATGTCAAGAATACGACGCCGCTGCGCTACACGGTCAGCTACGACAAGATGAAGACGAGCGCATGGGTCCGCTCGCAGTCGGTCGAGATACCGCTCAACTCGATGGCGGCACGGCTCGACGTCGACAAGGGCGTGAAGAGTGCGCGCGGCGGCAACGGCACGCCGGACGTGCTGCATGCATTGGTCGACGTGCCGGGGCTCTACAGCCTGTCGATCGACAACATCGCGCCGACGCTCGTCGACAACGAGCGCTACGAGCCCGAGCAGGTGCTCGTCGCGGAGGCATCCGACGGCGTGCGCAGCGCCGACCTGGCCGCACGCGCCAAGGCATGGGTGTTGCCGAAGCGCAAGCCGGGCGTCGATCAGTCGGACGACGATCCGCCGTACGCATGGAACGTCGCCGACATCAGCGATGCGGTGCTGAAACAGTCGAAGCCGCTGGCGCTCGACGTGGTACCGACGGAGAACGACTACGCGACGCTGCAAAGTTTCAAATATCACGCGACGCCGGGCGATCGCATCTTCGTGCGGTTCGCCGAAAACCTGAAATCGGCCGGCGGCTACCTGCTCGCCGAGCCGGTGACGACCGCGTTCACGGTACCCGACTATCCGAAGCTGCTGCGCTTCATGGCCGACGGTTCGCTGCTGTCGATGAGCGGCAGCAAGCGGCTGTCGGTCGTGTCGCGCAACCTGCCGGGGATGAAGGTCGAGATCGGCCGCGTGCTGCCCGACCAGCTCCAGCACCTCGTGAGCTTCAACAACGGCACGTACGCGCGGCCCGAGCTGTCGTATTCGTTCAGCGAGGATCACATCGTCGAGCGCTTCGTGCAGACGCGTGCGTTCCCGGCCGGCGACCCCGGCAAGGCGCATTACGAGGGCATCGATCTCGGCCAGTACCTGAAGGGCGGCAAGCGCGGCGTGTTCCTGCTGCACCTGACGAAGTACGACCCGGCGGCCGAGAAGAAGAAAGCCGACGATGCAAAGGACAGCGATGCATCGTCCGGCGACGGCAGCCAGGATCAGTCGGACAACGCCGATTCGGGCGACAGCAGCGGCAACGGCGACGACAGCGACAACGCGCTCGGCGACACGCGCCTGATCGTCGTGACCGATCTCGGGATGCTCGTCAAGAAGGCGCTGGACGGCAGTCAGGACGTATTCATCCAGTCGATCCGAACGGGCAAGCCGGTTGCGGGCGCAACCGTGTCGGTGCTCGCGGTGAACGGCCAGGCGCTGTTCACGCAGACCACGAGCGCCGACGGCATCGTGCATTTCCCCGCGTTCAAGGGGCTCGACCGCGAGAAGCGGCCGCAGCTGTACGTCGTGAAGAAGGACACCGACCTGTCGTTCCTGCCGGTGGCCGGCCGCGATCGCCAGCTCGACTTCTCGCGTTTCGACGTCGACGGTGAGCGCAATGCGACGGGCCAGGGGCAATTGTCCGCGTACCTGTTCTCGGATCGCGGGTTGTATCGCCCCGGCGATCCGTTCCACATCGGCCTGATCGTGCGGGCGGCGAGCTGGGCGCGCAGCCCGGCCGGCGTGCCACTGCAGGCGGAGATCGTCGACCCGCGCGGGATCACCGTCGAGCGCAAGCCGGTGACGGTCGATGCGACCGGCTTCACCGAGCTCGGCTATACGACGGCCGAAACGGCGCCGACCGGCACGTGGACCGTCAACCTATACATCGTCAAGGACGGCCAGCCCGGTGCGGAGCCGATCGGCAGCGCGACGGTGCAGGTGAAGGAGTTCCTGCCCGACCGGATGAAGGTCGACGCGAAGCTGTCGCAGCAGGTCGTCGAAGGCTGGGTGAAGCCGAAGGGGCTGAAGGGCATCGTCGATGCGCAGAACCTGTTCGGCACGCCGGCGGAGAAGCGCCGCGTCGCGGCGACGCTGACGCTGCGCCCGGTGTGGCCGTCGTTCCGCAGCTGGCAGGGCTATCACTTCTTCGATGCCCGCCGCGCGAAGGAGGGCTATACGACGACGCTGCAGGACGGCACGACCGACGACAAGGGCCATGCCGAGTTCGACCTCGATCTCGACAAGTACGCGGACGCGACCTACCAGCTCTACTTCCAGGCGAAGGCCTATGAAGCGGAGGGCGGGCGCAACGTCGCCGCGAACGCGCAGGCGCTCGTGTCGAACAACGACTGGCTCGTCGGCTACAAGTCGGTCGACGATCTCGGCTACGTGAAGCGCGGCAGCCCGCGCACGGTGCGGCTCGTCGCGATCGATCCGAACGCGAAGGCGATCGACGTGAAGGACCTGCGTGCGCAGCTCGTCGAGGAACGCTACGTGTCGGTGCTGACCAAGCAGGATTCCGGCGCATACAAATACGATTCGCGGCTGAAGGAAGTACCGGTCGACGACAAGCCGCTGGCGATTCCGGCGGCTGGGCTCGACTTCACGCTGCGCACCGACAAGCCGGGCAGCTATGCGCTCGTGATTCGCAACGCGGCCGGCGCCGCGGTGAACCGGATCGAGTATTCGGTTACGGGCGACGCGAACGTCACGCGTTCGCTCGACCGCAACGCGGAACTGCAGGTGACGCTCGCGAAGCACGACTACAAGCCGGGCGAGCAGGTCGAGATCGCGATCCGCGCGCCTTACGCGGGCAGCGGCCTGATCACGATCGAGCGCGACAAGGTGTATGCGCACGCATGGTTCCATGCGGACACGACGAGCTCGATCCAGCACATCACGGTGCCGGCCGGCTTCGAAGGCAACGGCTACATCAACGTGCAGTACATCCGCGATCCGTCGTCCGATGAAATCTTCATGAGCCCGTTGAGCTACGGCGTCGTGCCGTTCTCGGTGAACCTCGACGCGCGCCGCAACGCGGTGTCGGTCGATGCGCCGGCGCTCGTGAAACCGGGCGACACGGTGAATTTCACCGTGCATTCGGCGAAACCCGCGAAAGTCGTGGTGTTCGCGGTCGACGAGGGCATCCTGCAGGTCGCGCGCTACAAGCTCGGCGATCCGCTGAAGTTCTTCTTCCGCAAGCGGATGCTCGAAGTCGGCACGTCGCAGATCCTCGACCTGATCCTGCCGGACTTCGAGAAGCTGATGGCGATGGCCGCGCCGGGCGGCGACGCCGACGATGCAATCGGCCGCCAGCTGAACCCGTTCAAGCGCAAGCGCGACAAGCCGGTCGTCTACTGGTCGGGGATCGTCGACGTGAACGGCGACACGCGCCTGAGCTACACCGTGCCCGACTACTTCAACGGCAAGCTGCGCGTGATGGCCGTGTCGGTGTCGCCGGACCTGGTCGGTACGTTCGAAGGCGCGACGACGGTGCGCGGCGATTTCGTGCTGTCGCCGAATGTGCCGACGACGCTCGCGCCGGGAGACGAGGCCGACGTCAGCGTCGGTGTCGCGAACAACCTGACGGGTGTCGGCAACCAGCCGGTGCCGGTCGCGGTCACGCTGAAGACGGGGCCGCAGTTGCAGGTGATCGGGCCGGCCACGCAGAACGTCGCGCTCGCACCGCAGCACGAGGGTGTCGCGATGTTCCGCGTGAAGGCGACCGACACGCTCGGCTCGGGCACGCTGTCGTTCGGCGCGCGCTATGGCGCGAAGGGGGCGCAGCAGCGTGTCGACGTGTCGGTGCGGCCGGCCGCCGCGTTCCGCACGCAGCTCGACATCGCACGCCTCGATCCGGGCAAGAAGGCGAGCGTGCCGAACCTGCGGTCGATGTACGACGCGTATGCGTCGCGCGACGCGAGTATCTCCACCGCGCCGCTCGTGCTGTCCGAAGGGTTGTCGTCGTATCTCGTCAACTTCGAGCACACCTGCAGCGAGCAGATGGTGAGTGCGGCCGTGCCGCGCGTGTTCGCGGCGAAGTGGCTGTCGGTGCGGGCGCTGACGAGCGCGATGCACGCAACCGACGCCGGGTCCGACGCGACGAACGCGGCGGCGATCACGCAGTTCCTCGGCGTGCTGCGCAGCCGGCAGAACGCACAGGGCGGCTTTGGCCTGTGGAGCGCGACACCCGACGCCGATCCGTTCGTATCCGCGTATGCGATGCACGTGCTGCTCGACGCACGCGAGCGCGGCATCGCGGTGCCGAAGGACATGCTCGACGCGGGTAATCAGTATCTGCAGAAGCTCGCGGCGAACGATGCGCTCGGTTCGCTCGACCTGCTGCGGCAGCGCGCGTACGCGGTGTATCTGCTGACGCGCCAGGGCAACGTGACGACCAACAGCCTCGCGGCCGTGCAGAAGCGGCTGCAGGATGCGTATCCGAACGACTGGAAGAACGATCTCGCAGCCGCATGGCTCGCCGCGTCGTACCAGCTGCTGAAGCAGGACAAGGAGGCCGCGGCGCTGATCGCGGGCCCGCAGGCGCTGCTCGAGCGCAAGCGTGCATCCGACGGCGGCTACGTGACCGGCTACTACCTCGATCCGCTGACGCGCGACGCGAGCGTGCTGTACCTGATCGCTAAGCACTTCCCCGAGCGCGTGCGCAAGCTGTCGCCGCGCGCGATGGACAACCTCGCCGCGCCGCTCGTCGACAATCGCTACAACACGCTGTCGTCGGCGATGACGATCCTCGCGCTCGATGCGTATGCGGCGTCGAGCGCGGGCCAGCTCGACCAGCTCGCGATCGACGAGGTGCGCGCAGGCGCCGCGCCGAAGGACGTGTCGTCGATCCAGGCGAACCTCGTGCGCTCGGGCACGTGGTCGGCCGGTGCGTCGCGCGTCGACTTCGTGAACGGCAGCTCGCTGCCCGCGTGGTGGATCACGAGCCAGTCGGGCTACGACCGCGGCACGTCGACGAAGGCGATCAAGAACGGGCTGGAAATCGTGCGCGACTACACCGACACGGACGGCAAGCCGCTCGACAAGATCACGGTCGGCCAGGAGATCGACGTGCACCTGAAGATCCGTGCGACGGGCTCGGCAAGCGTCGGCAACATCGCGATCGTCGACCTGCTGCCGGGCGGCTTCGATCCGGTCATCGCGCCGCCGCCTGTCACCGACACGCAGGAGGGCGACAGCAACGGCGACGGCGGCGCGTCGGCACCGGTGGCCGATGCACCGTGGCGTTCGCCGATCGGCGTGAAGGGTTCCACGTGGCAGCCGCAGTTCGCGGACGTGCGCGAGGATCGCGTGGTGATCTACGGCACCGCGACGACCGACGTGCGCGAGTTCGTCTACCGGATCAAGGCCAGCAACGCGGGCCGCTTCATCGCGCCGCCAGCATACGGCGAGTCGATGTACGACCGCCGCTTGCAGGCCCAGGCGCCCGGCGGGTCGACGTTGACGGTGGAGCGCGTGCGATGACGATGAGGCTGCAACGTCGTGACCGGCCGCGCCGGGTGCGAGGAGTGCCCGCGCGTGGCTGACGACGTTTCGGTGCGCCGGCGCGTGCTGCACGGCGCCGGCCGCTGGTTGCATCGCTGGCAGAACTGGATCGCCGGCGTGCTGCTCGTGGTCGGCGCGCTGGCCGCGTGCCGGCTGTGGCCGCATCCGCCGCTGCGCGACTGGAAGCCGTCGTCGGTCGCGGTGGTCGACGCACAAGGCCGCTTGCTGCGGCTCACGCTGGCGAAGGACGATCGCTACCGGCTGTGGGTGCCGCTGGACCGGATGTCGCCGCAGCTCGTCGAAGCCGTGATGCTGCACGAGGACCGCTGGTTCTGGTGGCATCCCGGTTTCAACCCGTACGGGCTCGCACGCGGCGCGTGGATCACGTACGTGCGCGGCGGCAATCCGCAGGGCGGCTCGACGCTGACGATGCAGCTCGCGCGCTCGCTGTGGCGGCTGAACACGCGCACGCCGGCCGGCAAGCTCGAGCAGGTTGCGCGTGCGGTGCAGCTCGAACTGTTCTATTCGAAACGGCAGATCCTCGAAGCGTATCTGAACGATGCGCCGTACGGCCGCAACGTCGAAGGCGCGGGCACCGCGAGCGTCGTCTATTTCGACCGGATGCCCGACGCGCTGACGCTGCCCGAGGCGCTCGCGCTCGCGGTGATTCCGCAGGACCCGGCGCGGCGGGTGCGCGGCGGGCAGGATGAAATCAACCGCGCGCTGGCCGCGTCGCGCAACCGGCTGTATGCGCGCTGGCTGACGAAGCATCCGGGCGATGCGTCGTTCAAGCCGCTGTTCGCGTTGCCGCTTGCGATGCGGCCGCTGTCCGCGCTGCCGTTCGATGCGCCGCATGCGGTCGACCAGGCACTCGCCGCACGCAGCGCGTGGCGCACGACCGCGAGCGCGGCGGCGAACGACAGCGACGCCGACGCGCGGCTCGTGACGACGCTCGATCTCGACCTGCAGCACACGCTCGAACGGCAGATCGCACGCTATGTCGCGCGCAACGACACGCGCGGCGTGCGCAACGCGGCGGCGATCCTCGTCGATACGCGCGACATGGGCGTGAAGGCGCTCGTCGGCTCCGCGAACTTCTTCGATCGCACGATCGACGGGCAGGTGAACGGCACGCTTGCGCGGCGTTCACCCGGCTCGACGCTCAAGCCGTTCATCTATGCGCTCGGCTTCGACCAGGGCGTGCTGCATCCGCAGACCGTGCTGCGCGACGTACCGACCGCGTTCGGCCCGTATGCGCCGGAGAATTTCGACGGCCATTTCCTCGGGCCAATCACTGCGACCGATGCACTGAACCGCAGCCGCAACGTACCGGCCGTGTGGGTCGCGTCGCAGCTCAAGTCGCCCGATCTGTACCGGTTCCTGCAGGAAGCCGGCGTGCGCCGGCTCGCGAGCGCGCAGCACTACGGGCTCGCGCTCGTGCTCGGCGGCGGCGAAGTGACGATGCAGGATCTCGCGGCGCTCTACGCGATGCTCGCGAATCGCGGCGAGTTCCGGCCGCTGCGGCTGCGCACGGACGAACCAGCGCTGCCCGGCCGGCGCCTGCTCAGCGCGGAGGCGAGCTACATGACGATGGACATGCTGCGCCAGCATCTGCGCCCCGACGAGACGAGCGGTGCGCAGCCGTCGAGCGTGCCGGTCTACTGGAAGACCGGCACGTCATGGTCGTTCCGCGATGCATGGACGGCCGGCGTGTTCGGCCCGTATGTGCTGGTCGTGTGGGTCGGCAATTTCGACAACTCGACCAACACGGCGTTCGTCGGCGTCGACGCGGCCGCGCCGCTGTTCTTCCAGGTCGTCGACGCGCTGAATGCCGAGCGCACGCTCGTCGAGCCGCCGCGTGCAGTGCCGCCGAAGCTGAAGCGCGTGCGGATCTGCCTCGCGAGCGGCGATTTGCCGAACGAGTGGTGCCCGCAGCAGGGCTGGACGTGGTTCATTCCGGGTACGTCGCCGATCCGCGTGAGCACCGTGCAACGGCCGGTCGTGATCGACGATGCGACGGGGAAGGCCGCGTGTCCGCCATACGACGGCAAGCGCACGCATACGGAGATTTTCGAATTCTGGCCGTCGGATCTGCAGCAGGTGTTCACGCAGGCCGGCATACCGCGTCGGCGGCCGCCGCAGAACGCGGACTGCCGCGACGCGGGGCAGGTCGAGGGCGATCCGCCGCGCATCACGTCGCCGCTGCGCGGCAGTACGTATGCGATGCGTGTAAAGAGTACGGAGGAGACGCGCATCGCATTCAACGCGACGGCCGATGCGAGTGCGCATGCGCTGTACTGGTTCGTCAACGATGTGTTCGTCGGGCGCAGTGCGCCGGGCGATGCGCTGTTCTGGCAGCCGCGGACGGCCGGCAGTTATACGGTGCGGGTGGTCGACGATCACGGGCGGAGCGATCAGCGGCCGCTGGGGGTGGGGTTGGAGCAGTAGGCGCTGTCTCTGTATCCGTATCGCGCGTTCGCGGTCAGCGCGCCGCGATCTGCGCATTTTCGCGGCGAAGACTCGTGTGAGTGAGCATCAGCAAGTTGACGCCGACGACGGCGATCGTCGCGACGATCATCCCGTTCACCCCGACGTGGGACACCAATCCGCCGGCTACATACGGAAACCCGAACAGGCCCGTGAAGTAGGCGATCGTGAAGACCTGCGAGCTCGCCGATGCGGACAGGCCATTTTCGCTGGCGAGATTGACCGCCATGCCGTTCAAGGTGGAGTAGCTGAGTCCGTAGCCGATCGCGAAGACGAACGAGCCGATCGCGTACAGGATTTCGCTACCCGGATTCGACACGAAGAGAACCAGCGCCAGGAGCGTCAGCGCGAACAGCGTGAACGCGAGCTTTCGGACCGGCAACCGGCTGATCGTCTGCGCCAGCGTGAATCGGCAGAAGACGGTAGTCAACGTGAAGGTCACGAAGAAGAGATCGGGTGACAGGTGACGCGACTCCGCATAGATCGCCTGAAAATTCGACAACGCGGAAAAGACGCATGCGGCGAGTCCGATCATGATGATCGGCAGCCGGGTGACATGGCGCAGGATCTCGGCCACCCGCGCCACTGTCAGGCCGGTTGCATCGGCCTGCGGATTGGGTGTGCGTTCCGTCCGTTGTCGGACGATCGAGAATGCGATGGCGGCAATCACGCAGAGACACGCCAGGCCTGCGTAGACGATCGAATACGACCCGAAGCGGTTGGCGACGAAATGGCCGACCGGTGACGCGAGACCCAGCCCGACCATTTGACCGCCCGAGAGCAATGTCAGGTATTTGATCCGCGCGGAGGGCCGGAGGTGATGAGTGATCTGAAGCGGCGCGAGTATGTAAAAGGCCGACCATCCCATTCCCAGAAGCAGGCCGCCGATGAACGCGATCCTCAAATCGTGCGCTGCCAGGCTGAACGCGAGCATGGAAAGCGCCATGACGGCAGCGGCCGCCACGATTGTCGACATCAAGCCGATTCGGTGTGCTATCCATCCCGCGACGAGGGAGCTGACGATCATGGTGAGGATGCCGGTCGAGATCACCGCGCCTGCCATTGACGAGTCCAGGCCGCTTTGACGCAGATGCTCGGAGAGGAGGAAGCTGGCTCCGTAGGCGGCGGCAAGTGCGATGCTCGCGAGGAGGAATGGAATGAATGTGGCGGCGGCGAGCGAAGACGGAAGCGGGTCAGCGGATGTATTCATGGCGTTGGCGTCCAGTTTTTATCGCCGCCACGATGCGTTGAGCGGGCCGGATTTCCTTGATCGTCTTTATGCCGGCGTATGGCGTGCAGAAGGCCCATCCGGAATTTATGATCCTGAGCCTGACGGGCATTGTGTTTTAGGTAGAAGCGGGATCAAATGTACAGTGAAGCCGATTTTCTTCTGCACAGTGCAGGTCTTTGCTGATGAGCCTGGACTTGGAAACTTGAAGTCGGCCGAGATTACGTTGGATGGTTTCGAAACGCGATCCACTACCCGTCTGAATCATTCTGATGTTGCTACCACTCATATTTCTACCGGCGATGCCGTGCGACGGCCGCATGTACGCCGATCAGATCGAAGCGCTGAAGGATCTTGCTTCACCGACCGTGAAGATACTCGCGCATGCAACATTCGCCGAGAGTGCCGAGCAGCTCCTGGCATCGACAAGCGGTGCGTTCATTCTTGCCGGCACGGCATACGGCGGGTGTCTCGCAATGGAAGTGCTCGCGCGAGCGCCGGATCGCGTTCGTGGACTCTGGCTGATGAATTGTCAGCCGGGCGCTCATCCGGATCCGGACGCCGTTCGTGCCACCAGCCGGCGAATTCGCGCCGGAGAGCACGAGCGGGTGATTGCGGAGTTCGCCGAGCGGGCGATTCCGGCGCACGACGGCGCGTCACGGGCCGCATTCGTGCAGATGGCCCGCGATGCCGGAGCGGATTTGTTTGCCAGGCAGTCCGACGCCACGCTGACACGCTCGGATCATTGGGCGACGCTTGCGTCGAGCAAGGTTCCTACGTTGCTCATCTGGGGCGCGGCGGACCGTTTCGTACCCGTCGACGTTGGCCGACGTATCGCCGACGTGATGCCACATGCCAGATTCGAAGCGATCGAAGGATGTGGTCATTTCCCGACCCTGGAGCGGCCTTCACGATGCACGGCGATCGCGCGCGAGTGGTTGAGGGAATCGGTGCTCGGTTGGACTGCGTCCACGTCTCCTGCTTGACAGGTTTCGGACAATGGAGAAGCACCGCCTCCACGAAATCCCGGGAGCGCCAGGCCGTTCATTTTTAAGCTTGAGATAAATTGAAAATCATGAGGCACCGGCCGCAATAAAAGTGTCGATTATTTTGAAATTATAAAAATTTAATAAAAGATCCATAAAATAATTAAATCTGAAGGGCCTGTTTTCGATGTCTGTTTCCGGTCCTGATTGTTTGTCGCGTTTTCATATTGTCATTCCGGATCATGCGTCAAGGTTACCCTGGGCGTATCGATCTTGGAAATTGTTGATAACATTGTGGCTCGAGCTCAGCATGGGTCAATGGCTGGATCCGAGGTGCCACGGTAAATTTTCTAATTCAGAATTTAAAATAAACGAAGATTCGTTAATTAAATGCGGCTTGCTCGATTATCGTATTGACGCGCAATCGGAATCGCGTGCTAGTATCCGGGCAAAGTCGCATGTGATTTAAAAATTGGCGAGATTGAAAGTCGTTTCGAGACCGACGCCACTTCCAGTTCAATACGCGAAATTTTCAGCGGCATCGCCGAGAAAGTAATGCCGACCCTGCTGTTCCCCGCCATTATGCCGATTCCATCGGCAGGGTCGGCGATGCGCTGCCCGGTAGCGGCAGGCACGAGCTACTCAGGATGGGGATCAGGTGACACGGGGAGTCAATACGGGGCGTTGCGCGCAAGTACTGCTTCAGTGGGTCCTTGTGAATGGTTTCGCTAGAGCGGCCCGGTTCGCGGCGGCGTGTCTGCGTTGAGCGGCGGAGCGAGTACGCGAACGTCTAAGCGATGAGAAAGATGATGGCGCCGTGCATGGTGGCAAGAAGTGTGATTTGCATTCCTGATTGATCGTTTGGCAATGACTTTCCCTTCATCCAAGGAGAATCGAACATGAACACGTCACGCAACACCGGACTTGGTCGCCCGCTATTGCGGCCAAGCCGCCGTTATCTGGGCGTCGGCATCCTCGCTCTCGTTGAACTGGGGCTTGCCGGCTGCGGTGATGGCGCGAATGGCGAGTCGTCTGCCGCCAGAATCGCCGCCAGTGTCAAAACTGCCGCGTCCGTCCCCCAGAATTTTCTCTATGCCACGTCAAACGAACCCGCTGCTACAGCAGCCGATCAAACGAACGTGGCAGACGGATTCAATGCTTCGGTTAACGAAGCGACCAAGCTCGTCTTTTCCGATGCAAATTACAG
Source organism: Burkholderia sp. Ap-955 (assembly GCF_011753045.1). Taxonomy (NCBI): domain Bacteria; kingdom Pseudomonadati; phylum Pseudomonadota; class Betaproteobacteria; order Burkholderiales; family Burkholderiaceae; genus Burkholderia; species Burkholderia sp. Ap-955. Next base: position 164,092 of record NZ_VWWH01000004.1, on the reverse strand, counting down.
CTGGCTAAGCAATTGGGGTAACTGGAGCACCAATCCGGCATGCGGCCAGGCCGCGATGGATACCGCGCTTGCCAATGGCGGAAACGATGGCTACCTGGCTGGCATCTCGAACCGCTGCGCCTATTACTCACGCGATTTCGCGCACTATCTGGTCGGTGCTTACTACATGGGGTATCACTCGCAGAATCTCGACATGGCGCGGCATTTCGCCCAGATCCTGCACCTGAACAATGGACTCAACATGCCGTATTGGGCCTTTGGCACGAACGGTGGGGTCTACGAGCAGAAAGACGAGCAACCCGCCGTGTTCGAAATCGGCCAGAGTCTCATGACGCTCTACAAGCTGACCGGCGATCAGTCGTTCGTTGCCACACCGCTGAAGAACTATATCGACTATATCAATAACCAGTACTGGACCAAGACCTACTCGAACACCAACCTGACTTACCAGAACGCGGACGGATTCCGCCTGTCACGCAACGAAACGGGCGAAACCGCCACCTACAACGAGTTTGCGTACGATCCGACGGAGAGCCAGTTCATCCCGCCGGGCTATGACATTTTCCTGGGTGCCGATTCGGCGGCCACCCAGGTCGCCTACTATTGCCAGCTTGCTCAATCCCCCGACTTCCTGCTCGATCCAAGCACGGCGTCGACGTATGGCAATCGCTGCGCGAGCCTGAAAAGCAACTTCAATTTGCGCTGGCTGAACACCGGGGCGAACCACTTTTACGCAGCGCTCGCTGGCGTGAAAGGCACCGTCTTTACGTCCAGCAATGCGTCGCAGTTGACGTATATCGACGGTTACGTCGAAGAGCCGAACATCTACCCGCTCTACAAAAACGTCATGGCGGGCGAGCAGAGCGCCGTGAACCAGGCCAACTACGTCGATGCCAACGCGGAAGCCAAGTACAAGAAGAACAACAACAACTACACGCCGGGCATCGAGAGCTTCACGTATCTGCCGACGTCCCTCTTCAACGTTTCGGATGGATCGGCCAATCGCTACGATAACGCCTGGAAGTGGCTGCGCCGTCTCGCCAACACGATGTCGGTCGACGCGAAAGGCGCGTCCGACGGCTATGCCAAGGTCTATCCGGAAGTTCCATTCGTGATGATCTCGGATACGATCACGAAGGTCATCGGTCTCGATTTCGACGGCCTGCACAACAGCTTCACGACGCTCCCGAGGTTGCCGTCAAACTTCAACAATAGTCACTACGTGACGGTCCATCACGTGCCGCTGTACAGTAAAAGCGCGAGCGGTTCGTACACGCTGCCCGTCGACATCACGGTCAAGAAGGTTGCGAACCTTTACCCCACGGACATTACCGCCTATGGAATACAGCTCAATTTCACGAGTACGAAGCCGTGGCAAGTGACCGGTTATTCGGGCGCGATCACGTGGACGCCTCGCTTCTCAGGCGCGAACAACGCCACGTCCTGCGCGATCAACATCACATATGACGATGGCACGATGGATACCAAGACCTACTCGACCGTCCAATCGAACTTGCCGATCTATACGTGCGCCACGTCGACAGGGGCGCCAGTCACGGTTTCGATCCCCGTAGGGACGTCGGCCAGCAAACACGTGTCGAAGGTCGTTGCCGTCACCTACACCAGTTCGACGCCGCCGCCCGAACTGCTCAACGGCATGCCGGACTGAGGCGAAGCCTGACGGAGTCGGCGATGTCACACCGGCTCCGTACAGCCCGCCAAACCCGATGTGGTGCCTGGTGAACCGTCGGTCGATACGGTTCGCTCCAATTCCCCCGTTCTGGTATGCGTGCACGTGGCAGGATGTTGCGCTGTCATCTACGCACGGACGCTGGCTTTTGCACTTCCGGATTGGCGACTGGTGAGTAGTGGCCAGCTGCCGGTTGCCATCGCGGCAGCGCACATGCAACGATCCCCCCGCGCTTCCATCACCCATCATCCGCCTTCGCCTGCAGCCCCTTCAGCCCCTGGATCACGACCAGCAGCGCGCGCCCGTGCTCATCCGACCCGTCCCACGCGTCGACGATCGCGTCGCGCAGCAGGTCGTTGTACTGGCGGCGCGACGGCCCGGTATCGACACCATAGAAACTGCATAGCTTATTGAATGGCGCGCTGCGGCGCAGCCGGTGCCCGTTCGACAGCCTCAGGCGCGATACGGTTGGCTGGCTGACCCCGGAGAGTCGCGCGATTTCGCTGGACGAGCGTGTGTCTGCCATCAGACGGCGCAACAGGTCTTGAACGGGAAAATCTTGGTCCGGGGCTTCCATGCGATGCATTATACCTATACAGTTACGGCTGTTGAATGGGCTTGCTGTCACCAGCGAGGCTGTATCCCCGAGAAAGTTGATGACACTGAAACACCTCCCACCCACGTTCTGCTGGACCAAGATCGGTACCGAGTCCGGCGAGGAACTGCCGACCGTCGTGCTCCGCAAGGAATGGGAGCGCCGGCTCGGGGGCGGGCGTTTTCTGTGGGGCATCAACCAGCCGCTCGGCAGCAGCGCGCAAGTCGCCGCGCATCGCACGGGCTCGCTGCTCGCGCTGTTTTCGCCGGTCGCATCGCGCCCGCGCGCAGGCGAGCGGAAAGACATGCTGCTGTGGAATGCCTGGATCGACGCAAGCGGGCAGGTGCGCCCGCTGCCGCCGCACACGTTCATCGCCAGCCGCTCGACCTTGCCGTCGGGCCGGCGTCGCGAACAGCACTACGCGCTCGTGTGCGCGTCATCCACCGCGCTGACGGTCGGCACGCAATTGCGCGTGTTTCCCGATCACCTGCGCAGCGTGAGCACCGGCCAGCCGCTTGGCGCCGCACAGGGCGCGGCCGTGGTCGATTGCGTCGGGCGTGCGAAGGAGCAGACGGGCAAGAGCTATCCGCTCGCGCTGTCGGTCGAGCTCGAAGCACCGTATTTCGTGCGGCTCGCACAACCGTGCGTGCTGAAGGCGCGCGATCTCGCGGAAGTGAACAAGGCCACGCGCGCGGGCGATTTCGATCGCTTCGTCGAGCTCGTCGCGCGCTTGCGCGGCCGTTCGCCGACGGACTCCGTGCGCGGCGTCACGCGTGATCTGTTCGATGTGCCGCCGATCGAAACGGCGGCCGCGTATGTTGCGCCCACGCACGCAGCGCGATTGCGCAACCGGCCGGCGGCCGAGCATCCGCGCGATCTCACCGGCGACCTGTTCGACTTGTCGCCGGGTGAAGCGGCCGCGTTCGCGGGCCTTGCGCATCCCCGTATCGGGCGCGCGTGACGAAACGCGCGCAGCAGATCGCGCAAGAATTTGTTGCAATCTCGCCATAGCGGAGCGGCGAGCGCAGAGAGACAATCGGCACGAAGCGCGCTGCGCGGCGGCCGATGCGTCGATACTCGATGGGTCGTGGTTCACGCCGCCGACATGCGCACCACGCACACTGAGCGTCGGCGTGCTTCACACTGCAACCCTGAGGGAGAAGTGTCGATGTCGACCCACATCTGTTCGCGGGAAGCCCGGGCCGCGCAGCGCTTCGTCGAAGCCACGCGCAACGTCGATCAGGCCTTTCGCGCCGTGCGCGGCGAAAGCGACGACGACGTCTCGTCGGCCGAATACGCACGCGCGATGTCGCGCCTCGATCGCGCGCTCGACGAGCTGGCGCGTGCGCAGGAATTTTTCGATCGCGTAGTCAGCGCCGACGCAGCGCACGACAACTGATCGAGCTGCATCAACGTGAAAGCGCGTCGGGCGACGCGCGTTCATCTTCATGCCGGGCATCGCGCCCGGCATGTCATTCAGTCATCCCGTTCCGACTTCAGACCTTGCGGCCTTCGACCGGATAGCCGGGATCGGTATAGCCGTGCGTCGATGCATGCCCGGGCGGCACGAGCGAATCGACGAACCGTTCGTCATCCGGGCCGAGTGCGAGCGTCAGCGCATCGATGTAGCTGTCCCAGTGCGCTTCGGTGCGCGGCCCCGCGATCGTCGAGCTGACGATGCGGTTCTTCAAGACCCAAGCAAGCGCGAACGCAACCGACGTCGTGCCGCGCGCGGCGGCATGCGCGGCCACCTGCTGCGCGATGTGCAACGATTCGGGGCGCCATTCCGTTTGCTGGATGCGACGGTCGCCGCGGCCCGCGCGCGAATCGGCGGGCGGCTGCGCATCGACTGCATATTTGCCGGTCAGTACGCCGCGTGCGAGCGGGCTGTACGGCACGACGCCGATCCCGTAGTGCGCGGCGGCCGGCAGTTGCTCGACCTCGGCCGTGCGATCGACGAGGTTGTACAGCGGTTCGCTCGCGACCGGGCGATCGATGCCGAGCTGGTCCGCAAGCCGCACGATCTCGGCGATGCGCCAGCCCTTGAAGTTCGACAGCCCGAAGTAGCGCACCTTGCCTTGCCGGATCAGGTCGGCGATCGCGCGCATGCCTTCGTCGAGCGGTGCATCGGTCAGCGCGCGATGGAAATAGAGGATGTCGATGTAATCGGTGCCGAGCCGCTTCAGGCTCGCATTGACCGATTCGACGATCCATTTGCGCGACTGGCCCTGCCGGTTCGGCCCTGCGTCCGGCCCGGCCGGATAGCCGAACTTCGTCGCGACGACCCAGCTGTCGCGACGCGACGCAATCGCGCGGCCGACGACTTCTTCCGAGCGGCCGGCGTGATAGACGTCGGCCGTGTCGATGAAATTGATGTCCTGGTCGAACGCCTTGTCGATGATGCGCGCCGATGTCGCTTCGTCCGCCTCGCCGCCGAACATCATTGCACCGAGACACAGCGGCGACACCTTGAGCGCGCTGCGCCCGAGATAGCGGTAATCCATGAAGGCTCCATGCGGGCCCATGCCCGCCGGTTGAATGAGGGGACGTCGCGCTTACACGCCGGCTTCGTCGAACACGCGCTGCGCGATCGTCAGCGCCGAGCTTGCGGTCGGCCAGCCCGAGTAGAACGCGAGGTGCGTGATCGCTTCGACCAGTTCGTCGCGCGTGAGGCCGTTGTCGAGCGCTTTCTTCAGATGGAACGGCAGTTCGTTGACGCGATACAGCGACACGAGGCTCGCGACCGTGACGAGGCTGCGATCGCGCGGCGACAGGCCGGGGCGCTGCCAGACGTCGCCGAACAGCACGTTGTCGGTGTAGTCGGCGAGGGCGGGGGCGATGGCGCCGAACGCTTTGCGTGCGGCGGAAGTCGGTTCGGACATCGAGGGCTCCGGGGACAGTGAGGAACACCGTCGATGGTAGCTACCGATGCGTCTATCGATAATCCCCGCCAATCCGCATGCACTTATCGACCCGATTCATGAATCGCGGCGCGGGTGCGGAGCAAAGCGGGCTCATGCGCGATAGCGCAGCGCCTCGACGATCACCGCGAGTGCGCGCGACGACTGCCGCCGGCTCGCGTAGTACAGGTGATGGCCGGGGAACGTCGGGCACCAGTCGGCGAGCACGCTGTCGAGGCGGCCGGCGGCGACATGCGGCGCCGCGAGTTCGGCGGGCACGTAAGCGAGACCGTAGCCCGCGAGCGCCGCATCGAGTGTTTCGTAAGTGCCGTTGAAGGTGACCTGCCCGTCGACGCGCACCTGCAGCATGTCGTCCCCGCGCGCGAGCTCCCACGCGTACAGCGCGCCGTGCGTCGGCAGGCGCAGGTTGATGCAGTCGTGCGCGACCAGATCCTGCGGCGACACGGGGCGCGCGTGTTCCGCGAAATACGCGGGCGCGCCGACGATCGCCATTTTCATGTCGGCCGAGATGCGTACGGCGATCATGTCCTTCGCCACTTGGTCGCCGAGCCGCACGCCGACGTCGAAGCGCTCCGCGACGATGTCGGACAGCCCGTAGTCGTTCACGAACTCGACTTTCAGGTCGCGATAGTCGCGCAGGACCGGCGCGAGCTTCGGCCACAGCAGCGTGCGGATCACGAAGTCGGTCGCGTTGATGCGCACGGTGCCCGCCGGTCGGTCGCGCAGTTCCGCGAGCGCAGTCAGTTCGGCTTCGATTTCGTCGAAGCGCGGTGCGAGATTGCGCAGCAGACGCTCGCCGGCTTCGGTCGGCGCCACGCTGCGTGTCGTGCGCGTGAGCAGCCGCACGCCGAGGCGCGTTTCGAGCGAGCGGATCGTATGGCTGAGCGCGGATTGCGAGACGCCGAGCTGCGCGGCCGCACGCGTGAAACTGCGCTCGCGCGCGACGGCGATGAAGGCGAGGAGGTCCGCAAAGTTGTCGCGCGGCATGGAAGGTGTCGGGTGGTCGATGCCCGCGCATCGTACCACCGGGTTCGACGGGCCGCGTCGTGACGCGGCGATGCGGCGCGCGTCAGCCCGCGCGCGTCATGCCCGGCGCACGGGGCGCGGGATGGTACGCATAGCCGCCATGCTGGAACGACGTCGCGAAGAACCGCATCTGGTAGCGGATCGCATTCGCCCAGTAATCCCACGTATGGCCGCCAGGCCGCTCCGCATAGTCGTGCGGCACGCCGAGCGCGACGAGCCGTTCGTGCAGCGTGCGGTTCGAGCCGACGAACGCGTCGTCGCGGCCGCAATCGATCGTCAGGTCGAGATGCGCACGCAGGAACGCGCTGGCGCTGGCGACGATCACGTTGCGGTCCCAGAACGACGGATGGCGGCCCGGGTCGCCGAATACATGGTCGATGCCCGGCTCGTCCGCGCAGCAGCGCGGATCGACCGCGCCGCTGATGCTGCCGACCGCGCCGAACGTGTCGGGCCGGTCGAGCGCGATGCGCAGTGCGCCGAAGCCGCCCATGCTGAGCCCGGTGATCGCGCGGGCACGTTGCGTGGCGATCGTGCGGAAATGCAAATCGACGTAGGACACGACTTCGTCGCCGATGAAGGTTTCGTAGCGGCTGCCCGAGTCGAACGGGCTGTCGATGTACCAGCTCTCGTGCCCGCCGTCGGGCATCACGAGGATCACGTGGTAGCGGTCGGCCAGCGCGGCGATGTGCGTGTTCGACGTCCAGTCGGTGTGATCGCCGCCCGAGCCGTGCAACAGATAGACGACCGGATAGCGGTCGCCGTCGCGGGTGCCGCGCGCATAGGCGTCGGGCAGCACGACGGTTGCCTTGAGCGTCTCGTGCATCGCGGCGCTGGGAATCACGACGACCCGCGCGTGGAAGGCGAGAGCAGGGCCCGAAATGGCGATCAGCAGAAGTAGCCAGAAGGCGCGTGCCAGGTACATCGATCCTCGCATGTGTCGACCCCATCCGGCACCGGGCGCCGGGAAAACCCTGTTTGGACGACTCTAGCAACCGCGCCTTTCAACCATATTTCGGCGAATCCTACGGGTTGTCAGGCGGGCGGTGCGGACACGATGCGCCCGAGCGCCGCGCGAAACGCATCGGGTTGCTCGGCCGGGATCAGGTGTCCGCAGCGCGCGATCGTGTCGAAGCCGGCGCAGCGCGCGAGCGCCCAGTCGGGCACGTGCCAGCCTGCGCGCGAGCGTTCGCCGGCCATCAGCCAGACGGGGTGACGCGCGAACACTTGCGCGAGTGCCTGCAGATAGCCCGGTTCGCCCGTCGTCGCGACCACCGAGCGGCCCATCGCGCGCAGCGTCGACGCGGGCTGATGCGCGAGCCAGCGGCGGGCGTTGTCGAGCAGGCCCGGCGACGGCGCGTCGATCGCGCCACGTAGCCAGCCTTGCGGATCGGCACGCAGGCCGTCCAGCATCGCGTCGGCTTCGGCAGGCGTCATGCGGCCGACCGACGCCGACCAGAACGCATCGTCGAGCGTGAAGTTGCCTTCGACGTTGACGATCCGCCGCACGCGTTCCGGGTGCGCATGCGCGAACAGCATCGCGATCGCGCCGCCGACCGAGTGGCCGACGACATCGACCGGCTGCGCGCCGAAGTGCGTATCGACGGTGTGGCGAAGGTGCTCGACCTGCGCGGCGAGTGTGATCGCGTCGAACGGTGCCGTGCGATGCGCGCCGTAGCCGAGCAGGTCGGGGGCGAGATGCGGGCCGTTCCACCCGTGCACGTCGAGCGTGCCGATGAAACCGTGGATGAAGACAACGGGCGTGGGCTGGGTCATGGGGCGGGCGTGGAAGGAAGAGGCGGCAACGCGAGTTCGGCGAGCAGTTCGTCGAGTTCGAGCACGTGCGTGCGGTCGTGGTCGAGCAGCTCGCGCACGAGTTCGTCGAGCGACATGCGGCGGATGCCGTCGCGCAACCCGCAGCGTGCGAGCTGCGCGGGCGCCAGCGCGGCCGCGGTGGCACACAGCGCGGCGCGGCCCGTGCGGAATGCCGTGACGGCAGCGTCGAGCGGCTGCGCGAGATAGTCGCGTTGCGCGGCGAGCGCGGTGCCGTCGACGGATGCAATCACGGGCAGGTCGAGCGTGCGTACGGCGTCGATGCGCTCGGCGAACACCGCGTCGAGATCGCGCAGGTGGCACGCGTGCTCGACGAGCGAGAAGCCCGTGCCGTCGGGGCGGCGTGTCCACAGCGCGGCCGGCACGTGCGCCGCATACGCGGCGAGCTGGTCGGGCAGGCGGGCCAGCGCGGCGACGACGTCGACGAACGGCAGCACGTGCGGATACGCGCTGAACACCGCGCCGTAGCTGAACAGCGTGCCGCCGAGCCGCCCGCGTGCCTGCACGACATCGTGACCGTGACGGCGCATGATTTCCGCGACCATCGCGCCGCAGAACTGGCGGGCCGTGGTGTCGGTTTCGATTTCGGGGAATTTGTGCGCAATCTCGTGCTGGATCGCGCCGATCGCGGCGACGCCCACGCGCGACAGCGCCGCGAATTCGACATAGCGCTCGGGTTGCGCGATCAGCGCTTCGAGCTGGACGCCGAGCGGCGTGGTGCGGAAACGGTCGAAACGGGAATGCATGACGGAAGGAACTCGCCGGGTAACGTATCAAAACGATACGTTACCCGGCCAGGCCGCGTCAATCGATTTGCCGAGGAGGGGCGACGGAGCGAGGCGATGCACCTCGGTCATTGTCCGATAGTGGCCCGGCGCCACCGGGCGCCACGCTGCGCTCGATCCGGGCTTCCGCCCGCCGCTCAGGACTTCTGCCGCGCGTCGATCTCCGTACGCATCCGCGCTTCCTGCTCCTGCAGCTCGGGGGTGAGCGCCGCGCCGAAATCCTCGGGAGAAAAGATTTGCCGGATCTCAATGTCCGATTCGACGGGCATCGGGTTCGGGCAGCGTTTCACCCACTCGACGGCTTCGTCCATCGATTTCACTTCCCACAGCCAGTAGCCGGCGATGAGTTCCTTGGTTTCGGCGAACGGGCCGTCGATGACCGTCCGATCCTTGCCGGAGAAGTGCACGCGCTTGCCGCGCGAACTCGGATGCAGCCCTTCGCCGGCAAGCATCACGCCGGCTTTCACGAGTGCTTCGTTGTATTGGCCCATTGCGGCCAGCAGTTCGGTGTCGGGCATCGCGCCCGATTCGGAAATGGCGGTTGCCTTGACGATGACCATGACGCGCATTGCTGTTTCTCCTTGAACAGGCGTTGACGGTTGCCGCCGACGGTGCCGACGGCAAAACGATCGGTTACGACAACACGACGCGTGAAGATGGCGCGAATCGACATTGTGCGTGAAGAACTTTTGCGTGCGGCCGCGCGGGCGGGCCTGGCTGCGGAACCCGTCGCCAAAACTGGTATGCTGATCCTCACCACGTTCACGCGGAGGACGCCATGGCTGCTAAGGAAGTCTCGAAGAAGAAGTACCTGAAAATCCTGAACAAACGCCTGCGTGCCGAGCCGGCGGCCCCGGCCGGCGCGTCGTTTGTCTTTTTCCCGCTGGGTGCGAAGGCGAAGAACGCGACGGGTGTCGTGTCCGGCGACACGCGCAGCAAGCGCGAACTGGCGGTGATGGCCGCGGTGCAGCGCAAGGCGGCCGAAGAGTTCGTCGTCGCCGGCGCCTGACCGGAACCTGTTGCACCGCCGCTGGATTGCCGCCTCCGCCACTTACGCGGCGGCGGCCTCGCAATGCGCGATCGCGCCGGCGAGCACGCGCGGGATGTCGTGCGTGATGGCCGGGCCGTGCATCGGCAGGATGACGTCGAGATCGAGCGCCTGGATCCGGCGCAGCGCACTCGCCAGGTGGGCGAGCGACGGCAGGTAGTCCGAGCGGCGGATCGAATCGACGATCGCCGGCAGCGGGTCGTCGACGGCTTCGTCGCCGAAGCGCATCAGGATGTCCGACGACAGTAGCGCCTTGTACGCCGGCAGATAGACGACCAGCGCATCCCATTGATGGACATGCTTCGTGAAGATCGGCACGAGCTCGACGCCGGAGATCTTCGTCGGCTCGCCGTCCTTCAGCGGCTTCGCGCGCACACCGAAGATGTCGGCCAGCCCGTGCGTGCAGATCGGATGCGCGTACGCGACGAGCGCCGGATTCGCCGCGAGGAAGTCGGGCAGTGCGCCCATCTCGTCGACCTCGAAATGCGGAACGATCACGCTGTTCACCATCGACGGCGTGATGCCGACGGTCGCGAGGCTCTCGGTCAGTTGCGGAAAGTTGGAACGCGTGCCCGTTTCGATGCAGACGACGTCGCCGTTCGGCGACCGGACGAAGAACTGGCTGAAGCCGAGCTTCAGCTTGTCGATATAGGTCGTTGCGCGAAACAGGCCGCTGCGGATTTCTTCGATACGAGCGTGATCCATCGATGCAATCCTTGCGCGGGCAGTGGGGGCCGGACACCACTGTCGCGCGATCGCCGCGGTGTGCCGCCGGGCGTGCGCGCGACTCGGTGCCTCGATTCAGTCTAGCAGCGTCGATCTTGCCGCGAATCCTGGCAGTTGCGCAGCAGCCGGCCGGGCCCGGCACTGAGCACCTGCCCGGTCGTCAAGAACCCCCAGGCCGATCAGGCGCTCAGGAGAGCTTGTCTGCCGCCGCCGCGTACCTGCCACCGCTACCCGCTTCATCGCCCGCCGCGAGCTGTTCCAGCGCGAGGCCCTTCGTCTCGATCCCGAGCGTCCACACGGCAAGCGCGGCCGCGATGAACGACAGCGCACCGAGCGTGAACACGCCGGCCTGGCCGAACACCGGCAGCACGACGCCGACCACGTAAGGCCCGATCAACGAGCCGACGCGCCCGATCGCTGACGCGAAGCCCGAGCCCGTCGCGCGCGCGCCGGTGCCGTACAGCTCGGGCGTATAGGTGTACAGCGCGGCCCACATCCCGAACAGGAAGAACTGCATCGCGAGGCCGGTGCCGATCAGCAGCGCCATGCTGCCGCCGTACAGCGCGCTCTGGCCGTACGCGTACGCCATCGCGCCGCCGCCGATCAGCGACGCGATGCAGGTCGGCTTGCGTCCCCAGCGTTCGACGAGCCACGCGGCGCACAGGAAGCCCGGCACGCCGCCGAGCGAGATCAGCACCGTGTAGAACACCGATTTCGTGACCTCGAAGCCGGCCTGCTGCAGCAGCGCGCCCAGCCACGACGTGAGGCCGTAGAAACCGAGCAGCGCGAAGAACCACAGCAGCCACACCATCACCGTGCGGCGGCGGTACGCGCCGCTCCAGATCTCGCGCAGCGCGCCGCGCCCGCGGGCGGCGACCGGCTCGGCCAGCCGCGACGGCGGCGGCAGCGTCGTGACGCCGGCCGAGCGCATCACCTTCGCCTCGATCGTGTGCATCACCGTGTCGGCTTCCGCATGTCGGCCCGCATGCTCGAGCCAGCGCGGCGATTCCGGCACGATCCGACGCACGACGAGCACGAACACGGCGGGAATCGCGAGCAGCGCGAACACGGTGCGCCAGCCGAACTGCGGCAGCACGAAGTACGCGACGATACCGGCCGTGATGAAGCCGAGCGGCCAGAAGCCATCCATCAGCGCGATCAGGCGGCCGCGCTTCTCGGTCGGCACGAATTCCGACAGCAAGGTCTGCGCGACCGGGAATTCCATCCCCATCCCGATCCCGAGCAGCACGCGGTAGACGATCAGCGCGTCGACGCTCTGCGCGGTCGAGCACAGATAAGACGCCGCGCCCCACAGCACCATGCTCCACTGGAACACGGGCCGGCGGCCGAAGCGGTCGGCGAGCAGGCCGGCGACGGCCGCACCGAGCACCATCCCGAAGAAGCTCGCGCTCGCGACGAGGCCGGCGGCCGCGGTCGACAGCCCGAACTCCTTGCGGATCGAGCCGAGCACGAACGTCATCGTGCCGAGGTCGACCGAGTCGAAGAAGAACGCGATCGCGATGATGAAGAAGATCCGCTTGTGATAGCCGGAGAACGGCAGGCGTTCGAGCCGGGCGGCGGCGGAGGCGGAGGCGGAGGCGGGAGCGGTGGCGGCGGGCATGGCGTCCTCTGAAATGAAAAGGGGCCGCGAAGCGCGTGCTTCGCGGCCCCGATGCTTCATCTTCAGTAGACGCGACCACAAAATGCCGCATCAGAGGAAAAGCGCCGCCTGCTTGCCCAAATGCGTCATCGGCGGCGGCGCGGGATGCGGCCGTCTTGCGTCAATTCTTCAGCTTGTAGCCGGTGCGGAACATCCACGCGACGATCGCCAGCAGGATCACGAGGAACAGCGACGTCGCGCCGAGGCTGACGCCCACGTGCACGTCGGCGATCCCGTAGAACGACCAGCGGAAGCCGCTGACCAGATAGACGATCGGGTTGAACAGCGTGACGACGCGCCACGCGGGCGGCAGCATGTCGACCGAGTAGAAGCTGCCACCGAGGAACGTGAGCGGCGTGATGATCAGCAGCGGCACGAGCTGCAGCTTCTCGAAGCTGTCGGCCCAGATGCCGATCACGAAGCCGAACAGGCTGAACGTGACCGCCGTCAGCACGAGGAACAGCACCATCCAGAACGGATGCAGGATGTGCAGCGGCACGAACAGGCCGGCCGTGGCGAGGATGATCACACCGAGCAGGATCGACTTCGACGCGGCCGCGCCCACATACGCGATCACGATCTCCCAGTACGACACGGGCGCGGAGAGAATTTCGTAGATCGTGCCCGTGAAGCGCGGGAAGTAGATGCCGAACGACGCGTTCGAGATGCTCTGCGACAGCAGCGACAGCATCACGAGGCCCGGCACGATGAACGAGCCATAGCCGATGCCGTTCACGTCGCTGATGCGCGAGCCGATCGCGGAGCCGAACACCACGAAATACAGCGACGTCGAAATCACCGGCGCGATGATGCTCTGCATCAGCGTGCGGCGCGTGCGGGCCATTTCTGCGCGGTAGATCGCGCGGATTCCATGGAGGTTCAAGTGTCAGGCTCCTTGCAGGCCGTTGCGGCGGTTGTCGATCAGGCTGACGAAAATGTCCTCGAGCGAGCTCTGCGTCGTGTGCAGGTCGCGGAAGCCGATGCCGGCCGAGCCGAGCGCGTTGATCAGCTTCGCGATGCTCGCGTCGTCGCGCTGTGAGTCGTACGTGTAGACGAGCGCGGCGCCGTCGGCCGCGCGTTCGAGCCCGAACGGCGCGAGCGCGGGCGGTACGTCGGCGAGCGGGTGTTCGAGCTGCACGGTGAGCTGCTTCTTGCCGAGCTTGCGCATCAACTCGTGCTTTTCCTCGACGAGCACGAGCTCGCCGCCGAGGATGATACCGATGCGGTCGGCCATTTCCTCGGCTTCCTCGATGTAGTGCGTGGTCAGCAGGATCGTCACGCCGCTCTCGCGTAGCGAATCGACGAGCTTCCACATGTCGCGGCGCAGCTCGACGTCGACGCCGGCCGTCGGCTCGTCGAGGAACAGGATGCGCGGCTCGTGCGACAGCGCCTTCGCGATCATCACGCGGCGCTTCATCCCGCCCGACAGCGTCATCAGCTTGTTGTCGCGCTTGTCCCACAGCGACAGCGCCTTCAGCGTCTTCTCGATGTACGCGGGATCGGGCGCCTTGCCGAACAGGCCGCGGCTGAACGACACGGTCGCCCAGACGGTCTCGAACGCGTCGGTGGTCAGTTCCTGCGGCACGAGGCCGATCATTTCGCGGGCCGCGCGGTAATGATCGCGGATGTCGTGGCCGCCGACCGTCACGCGGCCTTCGGTCGGCGTGACGATGCCGCAGATCGAGCCGATCAGCGTCGTCTTGCCGGCGCCGTTCGGCCCGAGCAACGCGAAGATCTCGCCGGGGCGGATGTCGAGGGTCACGTGCTTCAGCGCCTGGAAGCCGGACGCGTAAGTCTTGGAGAGGTCGGAGACGGAAAGGATCGGTTGCATGCTCACGGATGGCACGGCCGGCCGGCGCGACGGCGTGCGCCGTGCGTGCCCGGCGTCGCCGCCGCTGCGAAGCGGCCGGGACCGGGGACGGCATGGCGAACGGGCGTCATGTCGAACGGCGTTGTGGTGCGGGATCGCAGGACCGCCATATTAGCAATCGGCAGATGGAAATGCATTCTCGTGGAAAGGGCGTGCGTTGCCGGTGCCGGATTTGCGTGAATTGACGGTGCGTCGCTGCATAACGTGGCGATTTATTTGTGGTGCGTGAACAATGGGTGCCGTTTTCATCGAATCGGGCTGCGATCGCGTTTCGGCGCGACGGCAGCGCTGCCGGCCGGCCGACTGTGCCGCCCGAAGGCCGTCGCGCCGTACCGGGACGGCATGCGCTGCGCTCGCGATAATGCGTTCCTTTCATCGTTCACGGAGCGGGGCGCATGTCTTTGGTCGATTTCAAATCCGTGGCGGCGGCGCAGCCCGTCGCGTGGAAATCCACGATCGTCGGCGAGGTCGGGCCGGCCAGGATCAAGGTGCTGCGCATGGATGCGCAGGCTTACGAAGCGGAAGTGCACGACTACAACGAGGGGCTGCTGGTGCTCGATGGCCGGATGATGCTCGAGGTCGCAGGCGAGACGATCCTCGTGGAGGCCGGGCAGATGTACCTCGCGCTCGCCGGTGTGCCTCATGCGGTGCTGCCGGGCAGCCACGGCACGCTCGCGATCATCGACGTGTAAGGTTGCGCCGCAACATGCAGGCGGGCCGCTCAGGCCCGGCTGGCTTGGCCAGGCGCGGATTGGCGGTCGCCATTCAAACGCGTGTTATACAGCCCGGGTATTTGTCTGAGCAAATAAAAAGAAGGCTGTTTGAAAAACTGTTAAATACCGTGTAAACGCTAGGATTGCGTGGTTCCGGTCGTTTGGAACTCTGCATCCATTTACTTGTGGGTATCGTCCGATCATAGTCTCCACCAACGACGCATCACGATAACGAATCAAGCGTACGGATGGAGACCCATACATGAGACGCCTATCCGCGGGGCCAGTCGGACTGCCGTTTCCCGTTTTTTCGCTGAATGCCGGCGCGATGCAGATCGCGTGCCTGCGTTGTCCTGTCGCCGTGTAGCGGCGAACCATTTCCCGTTTCGATTGTTCTCACGGCGCCGTGCCGCATGACGGCGCCGCGGGAGCGCGCTCGCCTGCCGCCGCGGCGTGTGCCGCATTTGCCTGACCGGCATCGCGGCTCGCCCAGCGAGCACTGTCATGCGCCGCGCGTTCGCGCCGCGGCGCGATACCAACCGGCGGGCCATGCAGCCTGTCCGGACGAGACTTGTCGTACCTGAAAAGGAGGGGTTGATGATTTGCATTCCTGAATGGCGGAAGGCGATTCTGTCGTGCGCGGTAGTCGCTTTGCCGTTCGTCGCCGGTTGCGGCGGCGGCGACGATCCGGGGCCGATCAACGTGCCGCAGTGCTCGGGCAGCGCGTGCGGGCCGAGCGGCTCTGAAACGACGCCGCCGGTCGTGACGAAGCTGTGTCCGGACGCGCTCGATTACACGACGACTTATACGGGCGGCGCAGGCAGTGGCGAGTATGTGAAGGTGAAGTTCGATACCACGAAGCTCACCTACCAGATGCAGTTCCTCGACTCGTCCGTGCCGACGTCTGCGGGGCAGATCAACAACACGCGCGCGGGCCTGACGATCAGCGGCGCGTTCCATCATCCGACCAATCTTCCGACCGCCGAGCAGAACCGCTGCGCGTTCGTGCTCGACAGCGGCGCGACGAGCGATGGCGCTTATGCGGTGACGATCAATCGCGCGGATCCGCCGATGCTGTTCGTCGGTAACGGCGTCGTGGGCGGCGGGATTCCGGGCGCGACGATCGCGTTCCAGGGGATCGAAGTCGTGCCGGGTTACTTCCTCGGTACCGTACCGTCGCGCACGTTCGACTTCTATCCGTTCATCGGCTTTACCGCCACGGAAACGGATTTCACGAAGGTGGCCGGCGCATACAACGAAGTCGGCATTCACCTGTCGCCGACCGGCACCGGCTATCAGACCACCACGCCGCAGGGCTGGCAGCCGGATGTCGTGAACTGGAACCAGACGCTCAATGCGGACGGCTCGTGCACGATTACGCAAGGCAGCGACTACTCGTGTCAGACGACCGGCACGCCGTGGACGTTGCGCAAGAACGCGGACGGCACGTCCGACAACGTATTCGTCAGCAACGCGCAGCCGGGGCAAGCGTATCCGTCGGCCGGCCAGGGGCAGCCGATCGTGCTTCTCGTGCCGAGCCAGGCCCATGGCGTGATGATCGTCGGCAAGCTGAACGGCGCACTGGTGCCGGTGGTGATCCGTGTCGGGTACGCGTATGCCCCGCCGGGCAATCCGTTCGGTTCGGTGGCCGATGCGGAAGTCGGCATCTCGATGCTCGCGCCTTCCACACCGGTTGCGGCCAACGTGCTAAAGGGCGGGTTCATCGGAGCGACGAGCGCGTCCGCGTGCGGTGTGGTGACGAACAACGGGCCGTCGAGCAATGCGGCTGCTGCGCGACCGAGTTTCGATCCGACGATCCCGCATCCGGAGCTGCCGGGCGTGTTCAACACCAGTTTCAATTACTTCGCGCCGTCTGCCGGCAACTGTACCGACGGCACCGCCGTATCGACCCTCGCGGCGAACTACACGTCGACGCTCTTCCAGGGTAATACCGCGGCATTCATCGATCCGCAGACGTCGTCGGAGACGGCTCAGTTCGGGCTGGACTATACGCAGGCATCGCCCGGCAAGATCGCGGTCACGGCCAACAGCGACTTCAACGCGAAGGGCGCCAGCGGCAACGTGGCGATCTTCAAGAAGGGCGATACGGGCTGGATCGTGACGGCCGGCAACGTCTACGCGATGGTCGTCAACAACAGCCAGGTCAACCCGTTCTTCACGGTCGGCGCGTTCGTCCAGTAACCCTGCATTGAACACGTAACACCGGCGGCGCATGCGTCGCCGCCGGCGAATCGAATTTCAAGAGGATTCCTATGAATTTGAAGCAATGGATGGCAGCGGCCTCGCTCGCACCCGTGCTGGCAGCATGCGGCGGAGACGGCGACCCGCCGCCCGCACCGGTGGTCCGGCTGTGCCCGCAGACGATCGACTACAACACGGTGTTCATCGGCGGGTCGGGGTCGGGCGAGCTCGTGAAGGTGCAGCTCGACACGACGAAGATGACGTACCGGATGACTTATCTCGCATCGCCGGTGCCGACCACCACGGGCACCGTGCAGCCGACGCGCGACACGGCGCCCGCCAACGTGGTCGACGGCACGCTGGCCGACGAAACCGGGCTGCCGACGGTGAAACTGAACCAGTGCACGTTCCGGATGCAGAACGCGAGCCTCGACCCGAACCGGCCCGCGCGGCTGTTCCTCGGCGAAGGCGTGCTGGGCGGCGCGATTCCCGGCGCGACGATCCAGTTCGATGGCGTGATCGGCGTCGGCAAGATCCCGAAGACGACGTTCCCGTACTACCCGTTCATCAGCTTCTCGTCGCTGGAAACCGACCTGACGAAGATCGCCGGCACCTACAACCAGCTCGGCTATCACCAGGTGCCGTCGCAGAGCTTCCAGCCGGTGGCGCTCGACCAGAAGGTGACGATCAATGCGGACGGCAGCTACGTCGAGACCGACAACTTCGGCAAGAAGAACGGCGGGCAGCCGCTTGCATCGAGCGCGACCGTGAACCAGCCGTTCACGCTGCGGCCCGATGCGCCGGCGTTCCAGTCGCTCAACTACCTGCCGCAGATTCCGCCGACGCTCGCGGCGGTCGATCCGGCGAAGGCCGGCAAGGGGATCCTGATCGTCGGCAAGCTGCGCAACCAGCTCGTGCCGGTATTCATCCGCACCGGCGCCGCGAACGCGGACCTCACGCAAGGCCCGCCGAGCGCGGACGACGAATCGGGCATTTCGTTCCTGAGCCCGCAGACGGCGATAGCGCTCGGCTCGCAGAACGGCGAGTACACGGGGGTCGACAGCGCGTTCAACTACCGCGCGACCGCGCTCGTCGGCGCGCAGGCCACGCTGCTCGATCCGTTCAATGCGTCGCAGGCCGCGCTTACGCGTGCGCTGAACCTCGACTACACGCAGAAGGTGCCGGGCGTCGTGACGACCGTGCATGCGGACGCGGCGTCGGGGCCGACGACCGGCAAGTTCGTGTTCACCGGCGGCGTATTCGGGTTCCTCGACATGAACGATACGACCAACCCGTACTTCACGGTCGGCGCATTCGTGCAGTGACGCACGCCTGGATGGAGACACGGTGGCGCCGCGCGCAGATGCGCGGCGCCCGGACAGAATGAGGGGAGACTTCATGAAGAAGCTGATTGTCGCGGGTGTCGTCGCAGGCGTGTCGACGCTCGCATCGGCCCAGCAGGCGGGCGACAACGTCGCGACGCTGGGCTGGCTGCACATCATGCCGCAGGATTCGACCAACGGGCTGACGACGAATCTCGCGAGCATGCCGATCAACGGGCCGCTGCGCCTGCCCGGGTCGTTCACGTCGCCGGGCACGAGCCTGACGGTCAACAACGCCGATACCGTCGGCCTCACGCTCACGCACTTCTTCACCGACCACATCGCGGTGACGTCGGTGCTCGGCGTGCCGCCCGAGTTCACGCTGACCGGCCACGGCGTGATCAAGCCGCCGGGCCCGGCCGGCGCGCTCGGCAACGTCGACATGGACAAGACGGCGAACCAGCCGGCGGTGAAGAACGCACGGCAGTGGAGCCCGACGGTCATCCTGCAGTACTACTTCAATTCGCCGACGGCGCGGTTCCGCCCGTTCGTCGGGATCGGCGTGGCCTACAGCTGGTTCAGCAACATCGAACTGAACGGCAACTTCGCGAAGGACATCAACGAGAACCTCGGCAGCGTGCTCGCGGCCGGCGCCGGCAAGCCGGGGGCGACGTCGGTGGAGGGCAAGGCGTCGTCGTCGTTCACGCCGGTCTACAACGTCGGCGCGAGCTATGCGATCGACAAGCACTGGGGCGTGACGGCGACGCTGACCTACATGCCGCTGAAGACCTACTCGTCGCTCGTGATCAAGGCGGCCGACGGCTCGACGCTCGCCACCACGCGCACGCGGCTGAAGGCTGACCCGCTGATCACGTTCGTCGGGATTTCCTACAAGTTCTGAGCCGACCGGTGCGCATGACGCGCGTCGGCGGCTTCCTGCGACCGGCTGGCCGGTGTCGTTCCGGCCGGAAGGTCGCGTTCCTGGCGGCGTGCCGCCATTTGTGAAGAGAGGGGGCAGTTCAAATGAGCATTCGCAAAATCGTATCGCTTGTTGCTGCAGTGGCTTTCACCGCGGTTTCGGCCGCGCCTGCTTTCGCTGTCACCGTTTCGCGTGCCGACGGCCAGCCGATGAACCCGAACGGCGAGCCGTTCTCGGCGTCGGGGATCACGAATCTCAGCAAGGGATCGATCAGCGCATCCTGTACCGCGACCTTCAACGGCACGATCACGTCGACCGGCATCGTCAACATCACGTCGACGCAGTTCACCGGCGGCGGGACGTGCGGCCTCATCGCTGGCAGCGCGAGCAGCGCGTCGCCGTGGACGGGGCAGGCTGACAGCACGACACAGCTGTCGATCAATAACGCGAAGGTGACCGTGACGCTGCTTGGTACTTGCGGGCCGAGCAAGGTCGTGACGGCGTGGAGCGATGCGAACTCGTCGCTGACGTTCAACAAGGCCGTGCTGACGCCGGATTGCACGGTGGGCGGCACGGTCCTGACGTCGCCGAAGTTCCACGTGCAGTAAGCGTCGCAGATCGAAGCAGGATGCCCGCCGCGCGCGAGGGCCGTGTGGTATGTGCGGCGGGTATTCGCGGTTTCGATGGGTCCGTGCCGTCGCGTGTATCGGCGCGGCGGCCGGATTCATTCTGCAGAGCGGTCGCGTTTCTCGTGTAAGGCCGCCATATATCAAGAGAGAGGGCCGTACAAATGAAAATTCGTCAGATTGCACCGCTTGTTGCTGCAGTGGTGTTCACCGCGGTTTCGGCTGGGCCCGCACTTGCGGTAACCGTTTCGCGCGTGGACGGCCAGCCGATGAATCCGAACGGTGAGCCGTTTTCGGCGACGGGGCTGACCGCGCTCACCATAAAGCAGATCATCGCGAACTGCTCCGTGACGTTCAACGGAACGATTACGCCGGCGGGTATCGTCAATATCGCGTCGGTGCAGTTCAGCGGAGGCAGCTTGTGTCAGCTGGTCAGCGGCAGCGCGAGCGGCTCTTCGCCATGGACAGGGCAGGTGGACAGCGCGACACAGCTTTCGGTCAACAACGCGCAGGTGGACTTCAAGGTGCTTGGAGCGTGCGGGCCGAGCAAGATCGTGGCGAAATGGAACGATTCGAATTCGTCAATGACTTTCAGTAATGCTGAATTGACACCGGATTGCAAGTTTTCCGGAACGCTCATGGCGTTGCCGAAGCTCCACGTGCAGTAAGCGCGTCGCGAATCGACGCGGGTTGCCGTTGCGCACGAGGGCCGTGCGAGATGTATGGCGGACTCCCCATTTCTAGATGCATTCGTGTCGTCGCGCGTATCGGCGCGACGGCCGGCTGGCCGCCCGTGTCGCGATCCGATTCGGGTGGACATGCAGGGCTGGCGTGGCGTGCCGCGCTGTCCGATTCGATTGAAACAACACAATTCCAATTGGCCAGAACTATCCCGGAAGACCCATGCTTACCGATCCAGCAAAGTATGGAGATGCCCGCGGCGCGACGCCTGACCGGCTGCGCACGGCCGCGTGGCTGCAGTACCTGATCGAACATCTCGATGCGGCCGCTTGCGCGGCGCAGGCGGGTGACGCTGACGACACGACCGTCATGGCGGCACTCGCGATACGCATGCGGGCTGGCGCGAACCTGTCCCGAACGGCGACAGCAATGCTTCACCGGCTCGCACCGTGGATCGCGTCGGACGCCTGCGCATGCGACCTGACCGACCCGCTCGGCGCGTGCTCACATGTGCCTTCGATGCAGCAACTCGCCGAAGCCGAACGCAGCTGCCCCGGCTCGCACGCTGTGTTCGACGGCGCGTACGGCGTGATCGATGCATGCGCATTCGACGATCCCGATGTCGGCTGGGCCGCGCTCGAGCGGATTGCCGGTGGTGTCGAATGCAATGGGGGCGATGACGGCGAATGCACTGAACATGAAAACGGCGCGCAGGACGACATGCCGCCTGCGAAGAACCAGAGAGACAGGCTGGCCGTTGCCGCGGCGGCGAGTGGAGAAACGTCGGCGATGCCTGGCACCGTCATCGATGCGATCGTGCTGCGCTTGTGCGGGCCGCGCGACGATGCATCGCGCATCGACGAGATGGCTGCGCTCGTGACGTTCTCGGCCGTACTCGCCGCCGGCGACGGGACCTCCGTTGCCGCGTATGGCGGTCAGCACAACCTCATTGCGCGGGCGATTCGCACGCATCGTGCCGATCTCGCGTCGGCGGACGGGCTGCTCGCGGCGTTGTCCGTGTGCAGGCTCGATCAACTCGTCGGCGCGGGCAGTTTCTGGGCCTACTACCTGCTGGCGGGCATCGTGATTGCAGCGCCGGACGCCGTGCACGAAGTCGGTCGCCGCTTTCACGGTGACGAGTGGCAGGCGTGGCTCGATCACGTGCTCGCGTGGCCGGCGGTCAGCCGCTTCGGGCCACAGGAGGACGCCGCGTTCGAACGCCTGCAAGGCGCAATGAGCCTGACGTCGCGATGGAACCCGATCGTCCGCGGGAAACGGATGCGGAAGCGGGGTGTTGTAACGCCCTGATTCGGGGAGCACGTGGGACACGGCCGGCTGGGGCATCGCCTTGGCCGAAGCGACACGCAAGGATTCCAAACGAATCCCGCAGGAGCGCCCTGGCTCGTGCCGAAGTGCCGGCCTCGTTCGCAAGCGCGAGCGGGTGCCAGGCGGCGGCGCGCTGAGCCTTCGTGCCGTCGGTGCCCACGCTGGCCGCGCGCCACGCCGTCCACACCATCTATCCTTCCTGACCGCCTGACCGCCTGACCGCCTGACCGCCTGACCGCCTGACCGCCTGACCGCCTGACCGCCTGACTGCCTGACTGCCTGACTGCCTCGCACCTCCCCCAATCCAGGCATCCTCGACCGAACGCAGTATGATTCCGCAGTCGATGCCGGCGATCGCTTCGCTGTAGCCGCCCGCCCGCACCGCCAAAGATCTGCCAAGCTTGTTGTAAGCCGGACGCAAACAGCCGCCGCGTGAGAGCGCCGCCGCGAACCCGTCTCCGGACCACCTTCATCGAAACGGTCAGTCAGATGTCAAAGCAAAACAAGAAGATCCTCCTCCTGAGCGTCAGCGCCGGCGCCGGCCATACCCGAGCGGCCGAAGCGATCCGCGCGTTCGCCGACCACCACCCCGCCGGCATCGAAGCCACCCACCTCGACGTGATGGATTTCGTGTCCACCGGCTTCCGCAAGCTGTACACCGATCTCTACATCAAGCTCGTCAGCAGCCAGCCGGCGCTGTGGGGCTACCTATACCAGAAGACCGACGAAGTCGATCCCGCCGCGCCGTCGCAGAAGATCCGGCGCGCGATCGAGCGGCTCAATTGCCGGACGCTGCTCGCGGAGATCGAGCGGCAGCGCCCGGACGCGATCATCTGCACGCACTTCCTGCCCGCCGAACTGCTGTCGCGCGAGATCCGCAAAGGGCGCGTCGACACGCCGGTGTGGGTGCAGGTCACCGATTTCGACCTGCACAGCATGTGGGTCGTGCCGAACATGCGCGGCTATTTCGCGGCCAACGACGAGATCGCGTGGCGCATGCATGCGCGCGGCATGGCGCCCGACAAGGTGCATGTCAGCGGCATCCCGATCATGCCGGCGTTCGGCCAGCCGCTCGACCGCGCGGCCTGCGCGGCCGAGTTCGGCCTCGACCCCGCGCGCCCGACGTTCCTGATGATGTCCGGCGGCGCGGGCCTCGGCGGGCTCGACGTGCTGGCCGCGCGCCTGCTCGAGATGGATGCCGACTTCCAGTTGATCGCGCTGGCCGGCAAGAACAAGGCGATGCTGGCGTCGTTGCAGGAACTGGCCGCGCAGCATCCGGGCCGGCTGTTTCCGCAGGGCTTCACGCAGCAGGTCGAACGCCTGATGGCCTGCGCCGACCTCGTGATCACGAAGCCGGGCGGCCTGACGACGTCCGAATGCCTTGCGATGCAACTGCCGATGATCGTCAACTCGCCGATTCCGGGCCAGGAAGAGCGCAATGCGGATTTCCTGCTCGAACAGGGTGTCGCGCTGAAGGCGATCGACGACGATGCGCTGGTCTACCGGATCCGCGCGCTGCTGCAGACGCCGGAGCGTCTTGCCGACATGCGCCGCCGTCTCGCGCCGCTCGGGCGGCCGCTCGCCGGCCGCTTCGTGCTCGATCGCGTGCTGGGCCTGGAGCCCGCCGCATGAGCGTCGCGCGTTTTGTGCCGACACGCCATACGGTGTTCGTCGTCGCGTGGGTCGTGCTGCTCGCGTACTTCTTCGCGAACGTCGAGATCCAGATCGAAGGCAGCGCGGGCTGGGCCGCCAACCTGCCGACGTGGCGCATCGAGCATCACTGGCTGCTCGATATCTTCTGGGGCGGCCGGCCGATGACCGGCTACCACGCGTGGGTGTTCCCGTTCGTCGCGCTGTTCTTTCACCTGCCGGCCGTGTTCAACGGACGATGGTCGTGGCGCATCGAAGCCCGCATCATCGCGTGCATCATGGTGTTCTGGCTGACCGAGGATTTCCTGTGGTTCGTGCTGAATCCGGCGTATGGCCTGGCCCGCTTCAATCCGGCGAATGTGCCGTGGCATATCCATTGGCTGGGCGTAGCCCCGACCGACTACTGGACGATGAGCGCCGCCGCGATCGTGCTGTTCATTTTTTCCCGCGAGCGCAAGCGCGCCTTTTATTGATCCCTGACCCGACATGAAAACCGCCGTCATTGCCGCGATCGCCGTCACGCTTGCCGGGCTCGTGCAGCCGGCCCACGCGGACCCGGCTTCCGAAGTGTCCGCCCGGCCGATCAAATGGGCGCAGAGCGTGGCCGATGCGCATGTGAACAACCTGCATCGCATCACGCCGACGCTGTACCGCAGCGCCCAGCTGTCGCGCTCGGACGTGCCGGAACTGCAGAAGCTCGGCATCCGCAAGGTCATCAGCTTCCGTTCGTTTCACGCGGACGACACCATCCTGGCCGGTACGCAGATCAGGATGCAGCGTATCCGGATCAACACGTGGGACATCCGCGACGAAGACATGGTTACCGCGCTGAAGGCGCTGCGCACGGCCGACCAGGACGGCCCGGTGCTGATCCACTGCCAGCACGGCGCCGATCGTACCGGCCTCGTGTCGGCGTTGTACCGGATGGTGTATCAGGGCTGGACGCGCGAGCAGGCGCTCGATGAACTGCAGCACGGCGGCTACGGGTTCCATCCGATCTGGCAGAACATCACGAACTACTTGAAAAACGTCGACGTCGAGCGTTTGAAGCGGGAAGTGAACAGCGGCTGACGACCCCATGCAAAACGCCGCCGACAATCACTGTCGGCGGCGTTTTTTCAGTACGCTGATGCGCGGGCAACACGCCCGCCGTCGTCAGACCGTCTCCGGCTGCCGCACCGCCTTTGCGATGTTGCGAGCCATTGCCCCGTTCGCGACAAAGTACGGCACATCCACACGCGCAAGCGCCTTGCGCCCGCGAATCCTGTCCGCGATCTTCTCGGCGATCATGATCGTCGGCGCATTGAGGTTGCCGGTCGTGATGATCGGCATGATCGACGCATCGACGACGCGCAGCCCTTCGAGCCCGTGCACGCGGCCTTCTTCATCGACCACGGCCATGTCGTCGTAACCCATCTTGCACGAGCACGACGGATGGAACGCGGTCTCCGCACGGGCGCGCACGAACGCGTCGAGTTCCTTGTCGGACTTGCAGTCCGCACCCGGATTCAGCTCGCGGCCGCGATAGCGATCAAGTGCCGGCTGCCGCATGATTTCGCGCGTCGCACGGATCGCGTCGCGGAACTCGCGCCAGTCGAGCGCTTCGGCCATGTAGTTGAACAGGATGCTCGGATGATCGTTCGGATCGCGCGAGCGCAGCTTCACGCGGCCGCGGCTCGGCGAGCGCATCGAGCCGACGTGCGCCTGGAAGCCGTGCATCTCGATCGCGTTCGAGCCGTTGTAGTTGATCGCCACCGGCAGGAAGTGATACTGGATGTTCGGCCACAGGTCGTCGTCGCGCGTGCGGATGAAGCCGCCCGCCTCGAAGTGGTTGCTCGCGCCGAGGCCGGTGCCGTTCAGCATCCATTCGAGGCCGATCTTCGGCTGGTTCCACCACTTGAGCGCCGGGTACAGCGAGACCGGCTCCTTGCACTCGTACTGGATGTACATCTCCAGGTGATCCTGCAGGTTCTGGCCGACACCGGGCAGGTCGAGCACGACGGGAATGTCGAGTGCCTTCAGCCACGCGCCGGGGCCGACGCCCGAGCGCTGCAGCAGTTGCGGCGATGCGATCGCGCCGCTGCACACGAGCACTTCGCGGCGCGCATGCGCGGTCGCGCGTTCGCTGCCGCGCAGGTACGTGACGCCCGATGCGCGCTTGCCGTCGAACAGGATGCGATCGGCGAGCGCGTGCGTGACGATCTCGAGGTTCGGTCGCACCTTCGCCTGGTCGAGGTAGCCGCGCGCGGTGCTGGCGCGGCGGCCCTTCGGCGTGACGGTGCGGTCCATCGGGCCGAAGCCTTCCTGCTGATAGCCGTTCAGGTCATCCGTGCGCGGATAGCCGGCCTGCACGCCCGCATCGACCATCGCCTCGAACAGCGGGTTCACGCCCGGCTTGCTGGTCGTGACCGACACGGGGCCGCTGCCGCCGTGATAGTCGTTCGGGCCGACATCGCGCGTTTCGGCTTTCTTGAAGTACGGCAGGCAGTCGAGATACGTCCAGTTCTCGAGGCCCTTGTGCGTCGACCAGTTGTCGTAGTCGAGCGCGTTGCCGCGTATGTAGCACATGCCGTTGATCAGCGACGAGCCGCCGAGCCCCTTGCCGCGGCCGCATTCCATCCGGCGGTTGTCCATGTGCGGCTCGGGGTCGGTTTCGTATGCCCAGTTGTAGCGGCGGCCCTGCAGCGGGTAGGCGAGGGCGGCCGGCATCTGCGTGCGGAAGTCGAAGCGGTAGTCGGGGCCACCCGCTTCGAGCAGCAGCACCGTCACGTCCGGATCTTCCGTCAGGCGCGTTGCGAGCACGTTGCCCGCGGAACCTGCGCCGCAGATGATGTAGTCGTATTCGCGTGTCGTCATGACGGTCAATCTCCTTTCGTGATCCTTAAAACACCGGGTTGTAGCGGCCGAGCTCGACCTGCACCGACTTGATTCGAGTGTAGTGCTCGAGCGTCGTGATGCCGTTCTCGCGTCCGACACCGGATTGCTTGTATCCGCCAACCGGCATCTCGGCCGGCGATTCGCCCCACGTGTTGATCCAGCAGATACCGGCTTCGAGACGATGGATCGTGCGGTGCGCGCGCGACAGGTTCTCGGTCACGACGCCGGCCGCGAGGCCGTAGTGCGTGTCGTTCGCGCGGGCGATCACTTCGTCCTCCGATTCGAAATCGAGGATGCTCATCACCGGCCCGAAGATTTCCTCGCGGACGATCTTCATGTCGTCGCGGCAATCGCCAAACACGGTCGGCGCGACGTACTGGCCGCTGCCGAAGTGACCGTCGGTCAGGCGCGTGCCGCCCGCGAGCAGCTTCGCGCCTTCGGCCTTGCCGCTTTCGATGAAGCCGAGCACCTTGTCGAGCTGCGCGGCCGACACGAGCGGACCGAAGTTGGTATCGGCATCGGTCGGCTTGCCGACGCGGATGCGCTTCACGCGTTCGAGCACCTTCTGCGTGAACGCATCCTTGATCGAGCGGTGCACGAACACGCGCGTGCCGTTCGTGCAGACCTGGCCCGAGCTGAAGAAGTTGGCGGTCACCGCGATGTCGGCCGCGCGGTCGAGGTCCGCATCGTCGAACACGATCAGCGGCGATTTGCCGCCGAGCTCCATCGTCACTTCCTTCAGCGACGACGCGCCGGCCAGCGACATCACCTTCTTGCCGGTTTCGACGCCGCCGGTGAACGACACCTTCGCGATGTCCGGGTGGCCCGTCAGCAGCGCGCCGACCGAGCCGTCACCCTGCACGACGTTGAACACGCCGGCCGGCACGCCGGCTTCCGTATAGATTTCCGCAAGCTTCAGTGCGGTGAGCGGGGTAACTTCGCTCGGCTTGAACACCATCGCGTTGCCGGCCGCGAGCGCGGGGGCCGTCTTCCAGCACGCGATCTGGATCGGGTAGTTCCACGCGCCGATGCCCGCGCACACGCCGAGCGGCTCGCGGCGCGTGTAGACGAACGATTCGGCGCGCAGCGGCACCTGCAGCCCTTCGATCGCGGTCGCGAGGCCCGCGTAGTACTCGATCACGTCGGCGCCGGTGACGATGTCGACCGCGAGTGTCTCGCCGATCGGCTTGCCCGTGTCGCGCGTTTCCAGCGCCGCGAGTTCGTCGTTGCGCTCGCGCAGCAGGTCGACCGCGCGGCGCAGGATGCGCGAGCGCTGCATCGCGGTCATCGCGGCCCATTCACGCTGGCCTTCCTGTGCGGACGCCACCGCGCGGTCGACGTCGGCCGCGCTGGCCTGCTGCACCTGCGCGAGCAGTTCGCCGGTGGCGGGATCGAAGGTGTCGAAAGTCTTGCCGCTCGTGGCGTCGACGTAACCGCCGCCGATGTAGAGGCGCTGCAAACCGAATACGGACATGAGGATCTCCTTGAGGGCGACTGCGTCGCGCGTCAGTCGGACGCGAGCAGCAGGTCGATGTAATCGTGGGCGAGCTTCAATGCCGCCCGGGTGTCGATGGGGCCGCCGGCGAGTGCGCCGCGCAGCCACAGGCCGTCGATCAGCGCGGCGAGGCCGCTGGCGGCTTCGCGCGCTTGCGTGCGCGGCAACGCCTTCGCGAATTCGGCGCACAGGTTCGAGTGGAGGCGCCGCGTGTTGACGTGCTGCAGGCGCTTGAGCATCGGGTCGTGCATGCTCTGCGACCAGAACGCGAGCCATGTCTTCATCACGGGCGCGCTGACCTGCGTGTCGTCGAAGTTCGCGGCGACGATCGCGCGCAGCCGGGAGCGCGGGTCCTTGCGTGCCGCCACGCGGCGGCGCGTGGTGGCCGACCACAGGTCGCGCAGCACGTGCCGCATCGTCGCTTCGAGCAGGCCGTCCTTGTCGCCGAAGTAGTGGCTGACGATGCCCGTCGAGATGTTCGCGCGTTGCGCGACCGAAGCGAGCGTCGTGCCGGGCAGGCCCGCTTCGTCGATCGACCGCAGCGTGGCGTCGATCAACTGTGCGCGGCGAATCTCCCGCATTCCGACTTTCGGCATCGCGACTCCCTTCGCCCGGACGGGCCGTCCATGGAAGTCGAGAGCTTAGCGGTTTTTTATTGATCGTTCAATCAACAAAAAATCGGGGTCTGACGGTGAAGACGGTACCCCGGCAGGTGAGCGGGGCCTCCGATCGCGCGTTGTGCAGGTGCGGAAAAATAATTGAAAGATGATTAAAAAAGCTGGAGTTTGTTTAAAACGGTTTCTGAAGTGAGCGATCAATCCGGTTAATCGTTGCAGGTGCCGAATCGATTACGGAATGAAAGAGTATTGAGTAGTGTGACATTCGGTTAAGCGCGGAAGTCGACGCGCGAAACGGCGTCACGATTTATTCATGAAAATCCGTTTGAAATAGGCGAATTAAACGACGTAACTCATTGATTAAAAATGAATGTGTATCGATTGAACGGCGACCGGCTGCCGCTCCGCAAACGATTGCGATCGCCCTCGAATGCATTCCGCATACCATAAAAAATGCTGGAATAATTTGAATCGGCCGCATTTCCTAACAGAGTAGAGGGTATCGTTGGAATGACTTGAGTCAGTAATATTGTCCGTATTAGTATGGCGCCGCACTACGAGGAATGAATCGATGCCGCCGGTATTGCCGCGGTGCATGGGCCAATCGCGCGATTCGGATCGCGCGTGAAAAACCGGCGCAGTCATTGCGCACCTGCAGCATGCCGCGACGTCGAGACGCCGCATCCACCGGAGAACGACGATGCTGACCGAAAAACACGTGATCCCGCTGCCGAATGGTCTGAAGGTTTACGTCGAACGGAACGTGTTCGACCCGGCGTTCGACACGGCGATGCTCGTCAACGGCGCCCTCGCGACGACCGCGTCGTTCGGGCAGACCGTCCAGTATCTCGGCGAGCGGATGAACACGATCTGCTTCGACCTGCCGTATGCGGGGCAGTCGCGCCAGCACAACCCGGGCTGCTTCATCCTGACGAAGGACGATGAAGCCGCGATCCTGCAGCACCTGGTCGAGCGCTTCGCGCCGGCGTACCTCGTGTCGGTGTCGTGGGGCGGGGTCGCGTCGCTGTTCGCGCTCGCACGCGGCTGCCCGAGCGTGCGGCGCGCGGCGATCTGCTCGTTCTCGCCGTTCCTGAACGACGCGATGGTCGACTACGTGACGCGCGCCCGCGACCACATCGCGGCCGGCGAGAACCTGAAGGCCGCGCAGCTGCTGAACGACACCGTCGGCCGCTACCTGCCGCGCATCATGAAGCTGTACAACTACCGGTATCTCACGCGCCTGCCGCGCGACGAGCAGGATCAGGTCGCGTTCCACGTCGACCAGATCCTGTCGCTGCAGCCGGAGCGCTACCTCAGCGAGTTCTCGAACATCGGCTGCGAGCTGCTGTTCCTGAACGGCGAGCGCGACGAATACACGACGCCCGCCGACGTGCGCCAGCTCGGCGCGCATGTGCCGCGCGCACGGTTCGCGACGGTGCCCGACGCCGGCCACTTCCTCGACATCGAAGGCCGCGCGCAGCGCGAATACACGCGCTCGGCGTTGCTCGACTTTTTCTGCGGCGGGTCGTCGCTCGCCGCCGGCATCGCGCTCGCCGCCTCGCAGGCGTGCGTACCCGCATCGATGCACGCGCTGTCGTCGTGACGCCGTACGCCGTGCGTCCGGACCGCGCGGCGCTCCCGAATTCCCATCCCAACGAGGCAGGCCAGCCGTGAATATCGTTCAGACCATCGCCATCGTCGTTCCGTGGGCCGTATGGCTCGCCTACTGGATCGCCACTTCGCAAGGCGTGAAGACGACCGTGCGCAAGGAAGCGTCGCGCTCGCGCACGTTGCAGTCGATTCCGCTGATCGTCGGCGGCGCACTGATCATCCTGCCCGATCCGTCGTGGCAGGCGCTCGTGCCGGACTGGCAGCGCTTCGGCCTGCAGGCGCAGTGCGGGCTCGGGGTACTGGTGGCCGGCCTGCTGTTCTCGGTGTGGGCGCGGCTGCACCTCGGCACGAACTGGAGCGTGTCGGTCACGCTGAAGGAAGACCATGAGCTCGTCCGCACGGGGCCGTATGGGCTCGTGCGTCACCCGATCTATACGGGCTGCCTGATCGCGCTCGCCGGCGCCGCGCTGATCGGCGGCGAATGGCGCGGCGCGATCGGCGTGCTGCTCGTGTTCGCGTCGCTCGCATACAAGGTGCGCGTCGAGGAAAGCTGGCTGACCGGGTATTTCGGGCCGGCGTACACGCAGTACCGTCGCGAAGTCGCGGCGCTGATTCCCGGCTTCTACTGAACCCCGCGAGGCGCGCGATGGCGAAGATGATCGTGACCGCGATCGGCTCGGCGGGCGACGTGCATCCGCTGCTCGGCGTCGCGCGCACGCTCGCGGCGCGCGGTCACGACGTCGTGTTCTGCACGCATGCGCCGTTCGAGGCGGCCGTGCGCCGTTGCAGGTTCGACTTCGTGCCGATCGGCACCGCGGCCGACTACGAGGCCGCGATGGCGAACCCCGCGCTATGGGATTCGCGCACGTCGTTTCGCACGCTGTGGGAGGTGATCGCGCCGACGTTGCGCCCGCATTACGACGCGCTGCGCGCGCTGACCGACGACGATACGGTGCTCGTCGGCACGCTGTGGGCGTTTTCCGCGCGCTTCATGCAGGAGCTGCACGGCACGCCGTATGTGTCGGTGCAGGTGTCGCCGTCGACGCTGCTGTCCGCGCATGCGCCGCCGACGCACCCGCGCCTGACGATTCCCGCGCGCTGGCCGCTGCCCGTGAAGGCGGCGCTGATGACGCTGATCGAGCGGCAGGTGCTCGATCGTACGTGCGGTCCCGCGCTCAACGCGGTGCGCCGCGCGCTCGGGCTCGCGCCGGCGCGGCGCGTGCTGGGCCGCTGGCTGCATTCGACCGATGGCGTGCTGTGCCTGTTTCCCGGCTGGTTCGCGCCGCCGCAGCCGGACTGGCCGTCGAATCATCTGCAAAGCGGTTTCCCGCTGTTCAACGATATTGCGACTCCCGAAGACGATGTGGCACTCGATGCGTATCTCGCGGCCGGTGAACCCCCGGTCGTGTTCACGGCCGGTTCGACACGCATCGATCACGCGGCATACGCGTGCGCGGTGGCGGACGCGCTGCACGCGACCGGCGCGCGCGGGATCCTGCTGACGCCGCACGATGCGGCGCCGGACAGTGACCGTTTGCTCGTGCGCCGCTTCGTGCCGATGCGCACGCTGCTGCCGCGCTGCCGCGCGCTCGTGCATCACGGCGGGGTCGGCACCGCGGCGCTCGCGTTCGAAGCCGGGATCGCGCAGGTCGTCACGCCGTTTGCGCACGACCAGTTCGACAACGCGCAACGGGTCGCCGTGAGCGGCTGCGGCGTTCGGGTCGACGGCCCGATCGACGGTGCGCGTCTCGGCGCGGCGCTCGCGCGCGTGCTTGGTGAACCTTCGTTCGCGGCGCACGCGGCGCGCACGCGCGCGCTGCTTGCGGCCGAGCAGGACGGCTGCGACGCCGCCGCCGATTTCATCGAACGGTTCGCACCGGCGCACGGACAGGCCGCCGCGCGGCCCGAAGCTGCGGTGGCCGGCGCATGAGCACCGCGTCGCCGCTTCACGACGGGCCGGTCGCGCCGTCCGCGTTCGACGGGCCGGCGCCCGCGCCGGCTGCGCAGCCGGTGCGTGGCATCCGGCTCGCGCTGCTGACATTCGCGCTGTCGCTCGCGACCTTCATCGAGGTGCTCGACTCGACCGTGACGAACGTCGCGGTGCCGGCGATCTCCGGCAGTCTCGGCGTATCGAACAGCCAGGGTACGTGGGTGATCAGCTCGTATTCGGTCGCGGCCGCGATCGCGGTGCCGCTGACGGGCTGGCTCGCGCGCCGCGTCGGCGAGTTGCGGCTGTTCGTCGGCGCGATCCTGCTGTTCACGCTGACGTCGCTGCTGTGCGGGCTCGCGCGCGACCTGCACGTGCTGGTGATCTGCCGCGCGCTGCAGGGGCTGTTTTCCGGGCCGATGGTGCCGCTGTCGCAGACGATCCTGCTGCGCACGTTCCCGCCGGACAAGCGCACGATCGCGCTCGCGCTGTGGGCGATGACGGTGCTGCTCGCGCCGATCTTCGGGCCGGTGGTCGGCGGCTGGATCGTCGACACCTTCTCGTGGCCGTGGATCTTCCTGATCAATTTGCCGATCGGGCTGTTCTCGTTCGCGGTCTGCACCGCGATGCTTCGCCCCGACGCGCAACGCGGCACGGCCGGCCCGATCGACGTGCCGGGCATCGTGCTGCTCGTGATCGGCGTCGGCTCGCTGCAGGCGATGCTCGATCTCGGCCACGATCGCGGCTGGTTCGGCTCGCCGCTGATCGTCACGCTCGCGGTGGTCGCGGCGCTCTCGATCGTGTCGCTGCTGATCTGGGAGGCGGGCGAAGCGCATCCCGTCGTCGATCTCGGCCTGTTCCGCGATCGCACGTTCTCGTTCTGCGTACTGATCATCTCGCTCGGGATGATGAGCTTCTCGGTGGTCGGCGTCGTGTTCCCGCTGTGGATGCAGGCCGTGATGGGCTACAACGCGTTTCACGCGGGGCTCGCCACGGCGTCGCTCGGCGTGCTCGCGCTCGTGTTCTCGATCCTCGTCGGGCTGCATGCGCATCGCTTCGACGCGCGCGTGCTCGCGACCTTCGGCTTCCTCGTGTTCGCGGCCGTGCTCGCGTGGGATGCGCATTTCACGCTGAAGATGACGTTCGCGCAGATCGCCGCGCCCGGGCTGATCCAGGGGATCGGGCTGCCGTGCTTCTTCATTCCGCTGACCGCCGCGACGCTGTCGCGCATTCCCGACGACCGGCTCGCGGCCGCGTCGAGCCTGTCGAACTTCCTGCGCACGCTGTCCGCCGCGTTCGGCACCGCGATGAGCGTGACGCTGTGGGACAACCGCGCGACCTATCACTACGACGTCGTGTCGCAATCCGTCACGCACGCGTCGGCGAACACGCAGCGCTTCGTGCACACGCTGAACGCGATGGGCGTGGACGGCGTGCGCGAGCTGTCCACGCTGCACCAGGTCGTGATGCAGCAGGCCTACATGATGGCGACCAACGACATGTTCTGGATGGCGAGCATGACGTGTCTCGTCCTCGCGGCAATGATGTGGCTGACGCGGCCGAAGCGCGGCGCGGCGGCGTCGTTCGGACATTGAGGAGAGGAACATGACGACACTCGGCGCACTCGTGATCCTGTATCACCCGAGCGAGGCACAGCTCGACGCGCTCGGCGCATGGCGGCATGCGTGCGACGCGCTGCTCGTCGTCGACAACACGCCGCAGCCCGATGCGCGGGCCCGCGAGCTGTGCGCGCGCGAGGGCATCGCGCTGCTGCATCACGGCAATCGCGGCGGGATCGCGGGCGCGTACAACGCGGGGCTCGCGGCGCTGTTTCGCGATCGGATCGACGCCGTCGCGCTGTTCGACCAGGATTCGTCGGTGCCGGTCGCGTATTTCCCCGCGATGCGCGATGTCTGCGCGGGGCTTGGCAGGCGCGCGTTCCTGGCCGGCCCGCGCATCTTCGACGAGAACGCTCGCAGCTTCCTGCCCGAACTGTCGACCAACGGGATCGGGCTGCGCCGCCTGCGTATCGAGCCGGGCGCGCCGTTGCAGCGCTGCGCGTTCCTGATTTCGTCGGGCTGCGTCGTGTCGCGTGACGCGTTCGACGTGCTCGGCCGTTTCGACGAGACGCTGTTCATCGATCACGTCGATACCGAATACAGCTTCCGCGCGCTGTCGCGCAACGTGCCGCTCTATGTCGTGCCGTCGCTGGTGCTGCCGCACCGGATCGGCGCGAAGCAGCGTCACGCGATCGGCCCTTTTGAAATGACGTCGATGAATCACTCGTGGCAACGGCGCTATTACAGCGCGCGCAATGCAGTGCAGCTCGGGATGCAGTACGGGTTGCGCTTTCCGGTGGCGATCGTGCCGAACCTGTTGACGATGTGGCAGATCGTGCAGATCGCGCTCGTCGAACGCGACAAGCGCGCGAAGCTCGCCGGCATCCTGTTCGGCATCGCGGACGGCCTGTTCGGCCGGCTCGGCCCGCTCGAACGCACGCGGCCGCGTCTGGCCGCGCGTGCGCAACGCGTGCAGCAGGGGTGAGGGGCGCGATGCGGCGTGTGAATGAAGCGGCGCGTGTGGCGCAGGGCGTGAAGGGCGGCTCGATGATGATCGTCGCCGCGGCAGTGTCGCTGGCGTTGAGCGGATGCGTGCCGTCGGGCTTCCTGCCGTCGCTGTCGTTGCGCGCGCCGGCCGACGATGCGCTCGCGCACACGGCCGGCCCCGGCGTGAACGGCGCGTGGCCCGCGCCCGACTGGGTGAAGCAGTTGCAGGATCCGCAACTCGACGCGCTGGTCGCCGAGGCTTCGCAAAACAACCCCGACCTGCAGGTCGCGCAGGCGCGGCTGCGGATCGCGCAGGCGCAGCTTCAGCAGTTCGATTCGTTGACGGGACTGACGGGCACGGCCGGCGCGACGGTAAGCCGCGCGCGGATGCCGAAGCCGGGCGACGACGTCGCCAACGTGTCGGTCAGCGGCTATCGCGTGCCGGTGGAGATCTTCGGCGATCCGAACACCTCGCCGTCGTCGGTGTTCGTCGGGCTGACCTATCAGCTCGACCTGTGGGGCAAGAACCGCGCCGCGACGAAGAGCCTGATGTCGCTGCGCGAAGCGGCGCGGGTCGAGGCCGAGCAGGTGCGGCTCACGCTGGCGGTCGCGATCGTCACCGTGTACTGCCAGCTCGACCAGGCGTATGCGACGCAGGACCTGCTGCAGCAGAAACTGAAGGTCAGCCAGCGCGTGACGACCGTGCTGCGCGAGCGCACCGCGCGCGGGCTCGACAACGCGTACGACGCGAGCGACGCATCGATCAAGCGCAGCAAGCTGCTCGCGCAGATCGCGATGAACGACGAGCAGATCAAGCTCGCGCAGCTGCAGCTCGGCGTGCTGTCCGGCCGGGGCCCGGAGCGCGGGCTCGCGCTGCAGCGGCCGCGGGTCGGCGCATTGGCGGGCAGCGCGCTGCCCGCGCGGCTGCCGGCCGATCTCCTGGGGCGCCGGCCCGACATCGTCGCCGCGCGCTTGCGTGTCGAAGCCGCGTTCGCGAATGCCGATTCGACACGCGCACAGTTCTATCCGGACGTGAACCTCGTCGCGCTCGGCGGCGTGTTCGCGCTCACGCCCGCGTCGCTGTTCTCGCGCGATGCGCTCGCCGGTTCCATCGGCCCGGCGATCTCGCTGCCGATCTTTGACCGCGGCCGGCTGAAGGCGAAGCTCGGTGCGGATGTCGCGCAGGCCGACGTCGCGATCGGGCTGTACAACAAGACCGTCGACGACGCGCTCGGGCAGGTCGCGCAGTTCGTCACGTCGCTGCAGACGTCACAGACGCTCGTCGCGCAGCAGCAGGATGCGGTCGCGGCCGCGCAGAAGATCGTGGAGATCGCAACCGACCGGCACCGGCGCGGCGTGCTGATGCAGAAGGACGTGGATGTCGCGGATCTCACGCTGATCGACGAGCGCGCGCAATTGATCGCGTTGCTCGGCCGGCAGCGATCGCTGCGCGTCGGGCTCATCGGCGCGCTGGGCGGCGGGTTCGATGCGGGCGCGACGGTTGCGCAGGCGCCGGCCGCGCATCGGGCGCGTAGCGGGGCGGCCAAGCGAGGCGCTGCGCCCGCCGTGGCCGCAGCGACCGCACCGACCGCGAGCCGACCGGTGGCGGCGCCGTCGACCGATGGGCGTGCGGCGAGCGTGGCTGTGCCGCCGATCGTCGCTGCATCGAATGCGGGTTCCGCACGCCGAGATGACACGGCACACACGCCGGCCGTCGCCGCGACACCTCGCGGCACCTCCGTTCCCGCGCACACGGCAGCGGCGAATCCGGCGCCGAGCCCGTCGGTCACGCCACCGATTCCCCTGTTCCAGCACGATCGTCTGATCGTTACGCAAAGCGACTGATGCACCACGACAACCTCCATACCGCCGCGCCGCCGGCCGCACTGAACGACCCGGCACTCGACGCACGCCGCGCGACGCGCCGCAAGCGCTTCATCGCGTTCTTCGCGGTCGTGCTGGTGGCCGCGCTCGCATGGATCGCGTACTGGCTGCTGAGCGATCGCTATTACGAAGACACCGACGATGCGTACGTCGCCGGCAGCATCGTCCAGGTCGCCGCGCAGATCCCCGGATCGGTGACCGACGTCGTGGTTGCCGATACGCAGGCCGTGCGCGCCGGCCAGACGCTCGTGAAGCTCGACGACACCGAGGCGTCCGTCGCGTTCGCGCAGGCGAAGGCGCAGCTCGCACAGGCGGTGCGGCAAGTCGCGAACGCGAAGATCTCGAACACGATGTACGTCGAGGCCGTGAATGCGCGGCGCGCCGACCTGTCGCTCGCGCAGCGCGCGTTCGCTGCGCGCTCGGGCGCGTCGGTCGAGATCGTCGCGCCCGAGGAACTCGCGCGTGCGCGCGCGGCGGTCGCCGGTGCGCAGGCGAATCTCGCGGCCGCGCAGGCGCAGCTCGATGCGGCACGTGCGCTCGGCACCCGGTTGCCCGTCGACGAAAGCCCGGCGGTCGTGCAGGCGGCCGCGCAGTTCAAGCTCGCGTACCGGAACCTGAAGCGCACGACGATCGTCGCGCCGGTCGACGGCACGATCGGGCAGCGTTCGGTGCAGGTCGGCCAGCAGGTCGGGCCCGGCGTGCCGCTGATGTCGATCGTGCAGCTCAACCAGCTGTGGATCGAGGCGAATTTCAAGGAAGGGCAGATTCGCCACATGCGCATCGGGCAGCCGGTCGAGGTCGTGTCGGATCTGTACGGCTCGCGCGTGAC
The DNA here is from genome assembly GCF_011753045.1 of Burkholderia sp. Ap-955. Lineage (NCBI taxonomy): Bacteria > Pseudomonadati > Pseudomonadota > Betaproteobacteria > Burkholderiales > Burkholderiaceae > Burkholderia > Burkholderia sp. Ap-955. Next base: position 126,716 of record NZ_VWWH01000004.1, on the reverse strand, counting down.
CTATCGCGGCCGCGTGCAGGGCTTCTCGGCGGGCACGGGCAGCGCGTTCTCGATGCTGCCGTCGCAGAACGCAGCCGGCAACTGGATCAAGGTCGTGCAGCGCGTGCCGGTCGTGATCGCGCTCGATGCGCGCGATCTCGCCGCGCATCCGCTGCGCGTCGGGCTGTCGATGCGCGCGACGGTCGACACGCACGATCGCAACGGCCACGCGCTCGACAGCGAGCCGCCGACGCCGGCCGTCAGCACGCGCGTGCACGACGGCGTCGCGAGCGACGCGGAAAGCGCCGCCGCCGCGATCATCCGCGAGAATCAGGGCGGGTAACGCCGGCCCGGGAGAGGGGCGGCCGGTCGGCACGACCGGCCTGCCGCCCGGCGCGTCACGGCCCTTGTCAGCGCCCCCAGCACCCTCACCCTCCAGCGCGTCGCCCCGCGCGCCAAACCTTCCCGTCGTTTCCCGCCCGACTTTCGCATTTCCGACATCGATGTCGGCGCCGTTCAAACGCGTGTCGCGTTTGAGACATCGGCGCCCCTGCCTCCGGGACTACTCTCGAACAGCACGTTGCGCGTGCGCCGCATGGCGCCGGCGCGCCGCGGCGCCATCCAACGAGACATGGAGACAATACGATGAGCAGCAATCGAGGTGTCGTCTATCTTGGGCCGGGCCAGGTCGAAGTCCAGAAAATCGATTATCCGAAGATGGTCGATCCGAGCGGCCGCGCGATCGGCCACGGCGTGATCCTGAAAGTGGTGAGCACGAACATCTGCGGTTCCGACCAGCACATGGTGCGCGGCCGCACGACCGCGCCGGTCGGCCTCGTGCTCGGTCACGAGATCACGGGCGAGGTGGTCGAGATCGGCCGCGACGTCGAGACGCTGAAGCTCGGCGATCTCGTGTCGGTGCCGTTCAACGTGGCCTGCGGCCGCTGTGCGATGTGCAAGGACACGCATACGGGCGTGTGCCTGAACGTGAACCCGTCGCGTGCCGGCGGCGCCTACGGCTACGTCGACATGGGCGGCTGGATCGGCGGCCAGGCCGAGTACGTGCTCGTGCCGTATGCCGATTTCAACCTGCTGAAATTCCCCGATCGCGATCAGGCCATGGCGAAGATCCGCGATCTGACCTGCCTGTCCGACATTCTGCCGACCGGTTATCACGGCGCGGTGAGTGCGGGCGTGAAGCCGGGCTCGACGGTCTACATCGCGGGCGCGGGCCCTGTCGGAATGGCGGCGGCCGCGTCGGCGCGCCTGCTCGGCGCGGCCGTGACGATCGTCGGCGACATGAACGCGGAACGCCTCGCACACGCACGGGCGATGGGCTTCGAGACGGTCGACCTGTCGAAGGACGCCTCGCTCGGCGAGCAGATCGAGCAGATCCTCGGCGTGCCCGAGATCGACTGCGCGGTCGACTGCGTCGGCTTCGAGGCGCACGGCCACGGTTCGTCGGGCCATTCGGAGGAAGCGCCTGCGACGGTGCTGAACTCGCTGATGGAAATCACGCGCCCGGCCGGCGCGATCGGGATCCCGGGCCTGTACGTGACGGACGATCCGGGCGCGAAGGACAAGGCCGCGCAGCACGGCAGCCTGAGCATCCGCTTCGGCCTCGGCTGGGCGAAGTCGCACTCGTTCTTCACGGGCCAGACGCCGGTGCTGAAGTACAACCGCAACCTGATGCAGGCGATCCTGTTCGACCGTCTGCCGATCGCGAAGATCGTCAACGTCGAAGTGATCTCGCTCGACCAGGCGCCGGAAGGCTACAAGAAGTTCGACGGCGGCGCGCCGCGCAAATTCGTCATCGACCCGCACGGGTTGCTGGCGGCGTAACGAGACCGACTGCCGCGCGGCAATCGAAAGGGGCCGGGGCGCTTGAGCGCCTCGGCCCTTTGTCGTTCCGCAAGCGCGCGCTCAATGCCCGCGAGGGAACCGGGCGGGAAGCTCACGTATGAACGATCGACCGGGCGACATTCGCCCGGCTCCGTTCATGCGGTGCGCTCCATCTCGACCTCGTACTGACCGCAGCAGGCCGCACTGTTCAGGCGTGCACGCAGCAGCAGCGCATCCTGCGCGGCGCGTACGTTGGCCGCCTGTCCCTTCCACGCGGCCAGCGGCGGCTCCTGCAGCGCGCGTCCATAGGAAAAGCTCAGCACCCACGGTCGCCCGTCGACGCGATTCATCGCATCGAGATGCGCCGTCGCTTCCTCGGGCGTCTGTCCGCCGGACAGGAAGAAGATGCCGGGCACTTCGGCCGGCACGTTGCTGCGCAACAGGCGCACCGTGGTTTCCGCGACCTCGGCGGGGGCCGGCTGTTCGGGGTGCGTGCTGCCCGCGACGACCATGCTCGGTTTGAGCAACATGTGCGCCAGCACGACCCGGTGCCGGTGCAGCGCGTTGAACACGGCGTGCAGCACGGCGTCGGTCACTTGCGCGCAGCGGCCGATCGAATGATCGCCGTCCATCAGCACTTCCGGCTCGACGATCGGCACGACGCCGGCCTCCTGGCAGATCGCCGCATAGCGCGCCAGCGCTTCGGCGTTGGCTTCGATCGCCGCCTGGCCGGGCAGCGTGTCGGACACGTTGTACACCGCGCGCCATTTCGCGAACCGCGCGCCTTGCCGCTGGTAGCCGTCGAGGCGCGCCGCAAGCCCGTCGAGCCCTTGCGTAATTTCGTCGCCGGGCGCGAGCGCGAGCGGAATCTTGCCCGCGTCGACCTTGATGCCGGGCACGATCTGCTGGCGAGCGGCGAGTTCGGGCAACGGCGTGCCATCGTCCGCACATTGCCCGAGCGTCTCTTCATACAGGATCACGCCGCTGACGAATTTACCGAGGCCCGGTGTCGACAGCAACAGGGTGCGCCATGCGCGGCGGTTCTCTTCGGTCGATTCGACCGCGATCGTCTTGAAGCGCTTCGCGATGGTCGGCCCGCTTTCGTCGGCGGCCAGCAAGCCTTTGCCATCCTGAACGAGTGCCTGGATCGTCGCCTGGAGTGTGCTCTCGGTGCTCATGGAATTCCTCCGCTGAAACCGCCACGCGGCCGGGTCGACCGCCCGCTGTTCACTTCGTCACGGTCGTCACGCCGCCTTCCGATTTCATTCTTTGTCGCGCACGGGCCAGAACGCAAGGCGCGTGCTCGGGTGGCATCGTCCGTGCCAGGGCGGGTGCGTGACGCGCGGGCGTTCGACGTACGCGACGCATCGCGCGAAACGGGCGGTGCCGGAAACGGGGCGCCTTTTTTGCCGTGGAGGCGCAGGGGAGAGCCGGCCACGCGCACGTTCGGCGCGGCCCGGAACACGGGCGCCCCGCGGTCCCGGGTACCCGCAATTGCTGCGATAATCATCGCCCGTTCCCGACCCCATCGCCGCCGTTCGGCGGCGCATCCACGGATGGCCAAGTCACTTCCCCTCGCAGCGTTGCACACGTTCGTCGAAGTGGCGCGCTGCGGCAGCATGAAACAGGCGGCCGACCAGCTCTGCATTTCGCCGGGCGCCGTCAGCCAGCATGTGCGCAATCTCGAGGATCGCCTCGCCGTGCGGCTGTTCGAGCGCACCGGCCGCGAACTCGAGCTGACCGGCACCGGTCGCGCGCTGTTCGACCAGCTTGCCGGCGGCTTCAACGAGATCGAGGCCGCATGGGCGAACGTGCACGGTGCGAACCGGCGCGTCGTCCGCCTCGCGGTGACGACCACCGCCTCCTTCGCGAACACGTGGCTCGTGCAGCGCCTCGGCGCATTCAATGCAGCGTACCCCGACATCGAAATCACCGTCGAAACGCGCGCGCAGCTGGTCGACCTGCGGCGCGACTATGTCGACGTCGCGATCCGGCACGGGTTGGGCCACTATCCCGGGCACGCATCGTTCCGCATCTGGACACCTGAGCTGTGGCCCATCTGCAGCCCGCAACTGCTCGATCCCGCCCGCCCGATCGCCGCGCCGGCCGACTGCCTGTCGTATCCGCTGCTGCAGGACGCGGATCGCGCCGATTGGGCACTGTGGTTGCGCGCGCAGGGAATCGAGGACCCTCGTGCGCCGCGCGGCGCGAGCTTCAGCGAGGATGCGTTGTTGATCAAGGCGGCGGTCGCCGGGCAGGGCGTGGCGCTGGTGCGCGACATCTATGCGCGGGACGAAGTCGCGGCCGGCCGGCTGGTTCGCGTGCTCGCACGGCCCTGGCCGACCGAGTTGTCCTATTACGTCGTGTGCAGCGAAGCGCGCCAGCACGAATGGAAGATCGCCGCGTTCCGCGACTGGCTCGCGAGCGAGATCGGCGGCGACGACGACGGCCCGCGCGATCTACTGGCGTGACCCGCGCGCGGTGGCGATCGTGAACCCCTTGAGCTTGCCGGTCGCGAGCGCGGTGCCGAGCAGGATGATCGCGCACCCGGCGACCGTCTGCACGGTGAGGGTCTCGTGCAGGAAGATCGCGCCCCATACGACGCCGAAGATCGGGATCAGGAACGTGACCGACGCCGCATACTGCGCGCCCGCGTTGCGGATCAGCCCGAAATACAGCAGGTAGGCGACGGCCGTGCAGATCGCGCCGAGCAGCACCACCGCGATCCACGCGGACGTTTGAACGGGCCCGTGCGGCCACATCGGCAGCGCGAGCGGCACGAGCGCGACCGCCGCGAACAACTGGCTGCCGAACGCCGACACGAACGGCCTGACGTTCGCCAGCTTGCGCTTCGAGTAATGCGCGGCGAACCCGTACGACAGCGTCGCGAGCATCGCGGCGGCGATCGCGCGCGATGCGCCGGGCGTGCCGGCGCCGACCGCCGAACCGGCGAGCACGACGACGCCGGCGAAACCCAGCGCGAGGCCGATCGCCTGCGGTTTCGTCAGCGGTGCACGCAGCCATACGTACGCGACGATCGCGGTCCACAACGGCGTCGTCGCATTCAGGATCGAATCGGTGCCGGCCGACACGAACAGCGCCGCGTAGGTCAGCAGGCAGAACGGCAGCGCCGAGTTCGTGATGCCGACGACGAACAGCGGCAACGCATGCGAGCGGAATTCCTGTCGTGCCTGCGCGTGGCGCAGCACCGGCGACAACAGCACGGCCGCGATCGCGACGCGCAGCGCGATCAACGGGACGACGCCGAATTCCGGTGCGCCCATGCGCATGAAGAGGAAGGACGCGCCCCAGATGGCGGCAAGGGCCACGAGCTGTAATGCATTCATCGACGACTCCGTTCGGTGGATCGGGCGGCCGGAACGCGATACGCGAGATGCACCGGCGCGGGCGAATGACCCATTGAACGTCACGCGTGAGTCGCGACGCAAACGAGGTTTTGTGAGGGGTGGTTTAGAAAAATGAATCGACGGGCGCGCATGCACTGACTGCGCCTGCGCGCTCAGTGGCCGCGATAGAGCTGCGCGATTTGCTGCGTATTGCCGGCGGTGGAGCGTCGCGCACGCGCGGTGTGCGTGCTCACGCGGTGGAAGGTATGCGGGCGATGCGCGGCACCGTGACTGCCTTTCCAGCCCGTCAGGCGAACCGTGGCGGCGGGGTGCGACCGGTCGGGGGCGCGCATGGCCGGCGCCGCTCGCGCGACTGCCGTCGGTCCGGCGGATGCACGGGTGGTATCCGGGCTGGGGCTGCCTGGGCGGGCGGCCGCCACCTGCGTTCCGTCAGTCGAATGAAACGGATAGACGGGTGCGGGCAAGACCGGCAGCACGGGATCGTTCGATGCGTACCGGGGGGCATCGCTCGCCATCGCGCGCGAACCATTCGAACCGCGACAGACCGGATCGGCCTTGCATGTCCGGTCGACCACCACGTAGCCGCCGACCAGCAGCACGAGTGTCAGGATGCTCAGGATCGGCGCGGTCGACGCGCGAGGCTGCTGGAACGCCGCGTTGCGAAGCGCGCGCGCGATGCGCGACGACCACGTGTGAAAGGCGTGCGGAGCGTGCGTGGCGTGGGCGTCGTCTGATGCGTGGTGGATCGAATCGAACGGCCAGTTCCGCCGGCCGCAGACGGGGCAGTGCTCGAGCGCACGGAAGGCCACGAAGCCGCATTCCCTGCAGCGGAAGCTGGCCGTGCGCCGCGCTTCCGCTCGCGCGTTCAGGATCGCGCGCCAGTCGTCGCGCGCGCGAGTTGTGCGATTGAGGAGGACTCGCATCGCTGGAAACGGTCGGGCGCCGTCAACGAGGCGAACGTTCGCCGGTCGTCATGATCCGTTCCTGCCAGACAGGCGATCGGCCCGTGCCGGAATGTCGTTGTGCGTACATCGTCGACTGTCGTTCGCATGCGGTGTTCATGGGATTCTCCGTGACATCGGGTGCGCGGAACACGTTCGTCCGTGATGGCCTACGTTTCATTTTTGGTCGCTGGCGCGTGAAACGCAAGGTACAGAGTGGCCGCGGTGATTCGTCGGTTCCGCGCTAACCGTCCTGCCGCTGTCGGGCCGCGAGCGTCCCGATGGTCTCCATCGCGTGTTCGACCGCCGGCGTCCACGGCCGGCCGTAATTGAGCCGAAGATAGCGCCGGAATCCGCCGGTTGCCGAAAAGATCGGCCCCGGCGCGATGCTGACGCCGCTATCCATCGCATCGCCGAACAGGTGCAACGCATCCACGCGCGGCGGCAGTTCGATCCACAGGAAATACCCGCCGCGCGGCGCGAACACTTCGGTGCCGGCCGGAAAATACGCACGCACGGCCGCCAGCATCTGTGCCTGGTGTGCGGCCAGATTGCGGCGCAGCTTGCGCAGGAAACGGTCGTACGCACCGTCGCGCAGGTAGCTCGAAATGGCCATCTGCGCAGGCACGTCGGCGGCCGGCGCGCTTGCGCCCTTTGCCTGACGAATTTGCCGCACGTAGCGTCCGGCCGCGACCCAGCCGATCCGGAACCCGGGCGCGAGGCATTTCGAGAACGAACCGCAATGCAGGACGAGACCGCTGTCGTCATACAGCTTGGCGGGACGCGTGGGTGCCGTGCCGAAATGCAGCTCGCCGTAGACGTCGTCTTCGATCAGCGGCACGTCGCGCGCCGCGAGCAGGTCGATCAGTGCGTGCTTGCGCTCGTCGGTCAGCGTCGCGCCGGTCGGGTTGTGGAACGACGTCATGAACCAGCACGCGCGCACCGGATGCGTGTCGAGCGCTTTCTCGAGCGCGTCGAGATCGAGGCCGGTACGCGGGTCGACCGGAATCTCGACGGCCTTCAGGTGCAGGCGCTGCACGGCCTCCAGGGCCGCATGAAACGCCGGTCGCTCGATCGCGACGATATCGCCGGGGCGCGTCAACGCCTGCAGGCTGAGCGTCAGCGCTTCGAGCGCGCCGGTCGTGATGATGATCTCGTCCATCGGCAACGCCGCGCCCGCATTCAGGTAGCGCAGCGCGATCTGGCGGCGCAGCCCGTCGTGGCCGGGCGGCGCGCCGGCCAGCAGGGCCGTGCGATCCATGTTGCGGGCCGCCGACGCCATCGCGCGCCACAGGCTGCTCATCGGGAACAGCGAATAGCTGGCGAAGGCCGAGCCGAGCGGAATGACGTCCTCGCATCGGAGCGAATCGAGCAGCCGGAACAACGTATCGCCGTTGCCCGCTGGCGGGGCGGCCGGCTTGCGCGGCGGTTCATGGCCGAACCGCACGCGCCTGTCTTCGAGGTTCGCAACGAAATATCCGGACCGTGCACGCGCGACGATCAGACCCTCGCCTTCGAGCGCGTAGTACGCGCGAAACACGGTGGACGGGCTCACGCCATATGCGCGGCACGCGGCGCGCACGGTGGGGATGCGCGTACCGGGGGCCAGATCTCCACGCCGGATCGACTCGGAAATCGTCCGGGCGAGCTTCGCATAACGCTTCATGCCTGCCTCAAGTCGAGCAGCTTTGTGCCGAAAAAAGAGTAGCACGGGGCGCGCTGCGCCACAGGGTCGTTATCCCGTGATCCGCTCGTTTTTCACGGGCTCTGATCCTGTTTTTCGGCGCGACGCGCTGGCATCCTCTAGCCCCTCGAGCAATCTTTGTTCCCGACATTGACCGATACGGAATTCACGCTGTCCGCCGGCTGATCCGTGCCCCGTGCGCCTGTGCGTGCGAGGTCTAGTCAGCGGTGTCATGACCCTAACCGGAAACCTTCAGCGTGAAATTGAAAACTCTTGTCGCCGGCCTCGTGGCCGGCGTTGCCCTCAACCTCCTCGGCGGCGCCGCGCAGGCCGCCTGCATCAGCAATCCGCCGGCGCAATCCAACGCGTCGTTCCCCGCCGCACTGACCGGCAAGCTCGTCTATCACAGCTACGTCAATTACGGCGACGGCACGAGCCAGCTGTTCCTGTACGACTTCTCGGCCCATACGCTGACGCAACTGAGCAAGAGCGCGTGGGGCATCACCGATCCGATGAACGGCGTATTCAGCCCCGACGGAAAGTGGCTCGCGTTCATGGGCATCAAGAACAACGCGTGGAACGTGTTCATGGTTCAGCTCGGCACCAACAATGCGCCGATCAACATGACCAACAGCACGGGCGCCACCCGCAACGAAGACCCGAAATTCAGCACGGACGGCAAGACCCTCGTGTTCAAGCAGAATGGCGACGTCAAGCAGGCGACGCTGTCGTACACGAGCGCGGGCCCGGTGTTCACGTCGGTCGTGAGCCTGACCAACGCGCCGGCCGGCGCCGAGTATTCGATGCCGTTCCTCGCGCCGGATGCGAGCGCCGTGTACTACGCGACCGGCACCGGCGCGAACATGGGGCTGATGAAGCGCACACTCGCGACCGGCGTCACCGCCACGTTCGATCACCCGGCCGGGCTGCAGACGTACTACCCGATCGTGCGTGGGGACGGCATGGTGTTCTACGCGCGCTGGAAAGACAGCGGCCAGGCCGACCAGATCTATGCGAAGACCGCGGACCCGGCGTCGACGCCGAACGCGTTGCCGATCAACGATTGCGTGAGCAACAACTCGGATCCGGCGCCGGTGACCGGCACCAACTACGTGTTCTTCTCGTCGACGACGGCGGGCGGCTACCAGCTCTACGTCGGTGACGTGACGACCGGCCAGCGCTGGAGCCTGTCGCAGTTCGGCGTGAACGCCGACACGACGAAGGCCAAGCTCGGGTCCAGCTACTACGGCGGCCCGGCCGCCGCGCAGCCGACGCTGCTGTCGCAGGGTCGTCCGGCTACCGCATCGGCGAGCTACAACGCATCGCTCACGGCCGACAAGGCGTTCGACGGCAACACCACGAGCACGCGCTGGGATTCGCCGGAAGGCGCGGGCGTCGATCCGCAATGGATCTCCGTCGATCTGGGCGCGACGAAGACGATCAGCAGCATCGATCTCTACTGGGATGCGGGCGCGCTCGTGTACCAGATCCAGACGTCGAACGACAACGCGAACTGGACGACGATCTACTCGACGAACAACGGCGTGTCGTATGGCCACGTGACGCTGCCGAACCTGAACGGGCATGGCCGCTACGTGCGGATGCTCGGCACGAAGCGCGCGACGCCGTGGGGCTATTCGCTCGACGAAATGCAGGTGTGGGGATCGTAAGTGCAAAAAAAGCGACCTTCGAGGTCGCTTTTTTTTTGCGTCAATCGCGGCGAGGATCACGCATGCAGCACATGCGCCGGAAAGGCGGGGCTGGCGCTCGTCGCACTCTGCGCGAGCGGCGCAACCTGCTTGCGGCGCTCGCGGGTCGGCGCGACACCGAACGCGTCGCGATAGCTCTTGCTGAAATGGCACGCCGACTGGAAGCCGCACGCCATCGTGATGTGCATGATCGACATGTCGGTCTGCAGCAGCAGTTCGCGCGCGCGGCGCAGCCGCAGCGTCAGGTAGTAGTGCGTCGGCGTCATGCCGAGGTGTTCGCGGAACAGGCGCTGCAGTTGCCGCTGCGACATGTTCGCGAGCCGCGCAAGCTCCTCGCGTGACAGCGGCTCCTCGATGTTGTTCTCCATCAGCGAGATCACTTCGAACAGCGACTTGTTCGCGGAGCCGAGGCGCGCGACGAGTGGCATGCGTTGCTGCGCGCTCGTGTCGCGCACGTGTTCGACGATGAACTGCTCGGCGATCTGCGTGACGCGCGCGGTGCCCACGCGCGCGGCGATCAGGTTCAGCATCATGTCGAGCGGCGCGACGCCGCCCGTGCACGTGATGCGGTCGCGGTCGATCACGAACAATTCCTTCAGGAAGCGCGTGTCCGGAAACTCTTCCTTCAGCGCCGACATGTTCTCCCAGTGGATCGCGCACGCGTAGCCCGCGAGCAGCCCCGACTTCGCGAGTGCATAGGTGCCCGTGCACAGGCTGCCGAGCGGGATGCCCGCGCGCGCGAAGCGGCGCAGCGTCGACAGATGGGCGGACGTGGTCGCGCGCTGCACGTCGACGCCGCCGCACACGAACACGATGTCGGGCTGCCCCACGCATTCGGCCGGGCCGGTGTCCACCGTCAGGCCGTTGCTCGCGGTGACCGGGCCGCCGTCCGGGCTGATGACCGACCAGCGGTAGAGCGGCTGGCCGCTCAGGTAGTTCGCCATCCGAAGCACCTCGATCGCATTGGTGAACGCGATCATCGTGAAGTTCGGTAACGGCATGAACGCGAAGTGGGACAGCGACGCTGTGCGGTCGGGCGACATGGGGAGCGTTCCTAGAATCTCTAATAGCTTTACGCCCGGGGGGCACGGACGGGCTGCGATATTGTGTGAGCCAGCGCAACAAGCGTGCCATACGGCTAAACCCTAGATCCATACGTTGTCTGGCCGCAAGCGGCATGCTGCACTGCACCGTATTCGTGATGTGCTGCACCCCGACCGGGCGGCAATCGCACCGCCGGCGTGCCTGTTCATAGGTGAACTGTGTCGACCATTTCTGTTGGTCATCCGAAAAAGCACGACCGGTCACTTGTATAAAACGGACGCGGATGGCGGAAAAGGCAAAGAACGCGTCTAAATTCATCAATCCGCCGAAAATCCGAACGACAAGAATAGAGCCGTCGGCAGCCTTGAACGGGACGAGCGGGAAACCCAGGCAGGGCGGGCCTTGAGCTTCGGTTTCAGCCCCTTATTCTTCGTCACGGACGCACTATGTCGAACACCCAGCCTTTCTTCTCGCAGCCCCTCGCCGAGCGCGACGCGCCGGTGCGCAGCGCCATCCTGAAGGAACTCGAGCGTCAGCAGTCGCAGGTCGAGCTGATCGCGTCGGAAAACATCGTGTCGCGCGCCGTGCTCGAGGCGCAGGGCTCGGTGCTGACCAACAAGTACGCGGAAGGCTATCCGGGCAAGCGCTATTACGGCGGCTGCGAATTCGCGGATGAAGTCGAGGCGCTGGCAATCGAGCGCGTCAAGCAGATCTTCAATGCCGGCTATGCGAACGTGCAGCCGCACTCGGGCGCGCAGGCGAACGGCTCGGTGATGCTCGCGCTGGCCAAGCCGGGCGACACGGTGCTCGGCATGTCGCTCGACGCGGGTGGCCACCTGACGCACGGCGCGAAGCCGGCGCTGTCGGGCAAGTGGTTCAACGCGGTCCAGTACGGCGTGAACCGCGACACGATGCGGATCGACTACGACCAGGTCGAAGCGCTCGCGCACGAGCACAAGCCGAACCTGATCATCGCCGGCTTCTCGGCCTACCCGCGTGCGCTCGACTTCGCGCGCTTCCGCGCGATCGCCGACAGCGTCGGCGCGAAACTGATGGTCGACATGGCGCACATCGCCGGCGTGATCGCCGCGGGCCGCCACGCGAACCCGGTCGAGCATGCGCACGTCGTCACGTCGACCACCCACAAGACGCTGCGCGGCCCGCGCGGCGGCTTCGTGCTGACCAACGACGAGGAGATCGCGAAGAAGATCAACTCGGCCGTGTTCCCCGGCCTGCAGGGCGGCCCGCTGATGCACGTGATCGCCGGCAAGGCCGTCGCGTTCGGCGAAGTGCTGCATGCGGACTTCAAGACCTACATCGACAACGTGCTCGCGAACGCGCAGGCGCTCGGCGAAGTGCTGAAGGCGGGCGGCGTCGATCTGGTCACGGGCGGCACCGACAACCACCTGCTGCTGGTCGACCTGCGTCCGAAGGGCCTGAAGGGCGCGCCGGTCGAACAGGCACTGGAGCGCGCGGGCATCACCTGCAACAAGAACGGCATCCCGTTCGACACCGAGAAGCCGACCGTCACGTCGGGCATCCGCCTGGGCACGCCGGCCGGCACGACGCGCGGCTTCGGCGTCGCGGAATTCCGCGAGGTGGGCCGCCTGATCCTGGAAGTGTTCGACGCGCTGCGCGCGAACCCGGAAGGCGACCACGCGACCGAACAGCGCGTGCGCCGCGAGATCTTCGCGTTGTGCGAACGCTTCCCGATCTATTGATCCCACCGACCCGACAATACTGGAGCAACACATGAGCACGCTGCATCAAGACAGCATCATCATCGACGGGCTGAACATCTCGAAGTTCGAGAAGCCGGTGTTCGAAGACATGCGCCGTGGCGGCATCACTGCCGCGAACTGCACGGTGTCGGTGTGGGAGAACTTCACCAAGACCGTCGACAACATCGGCGTGATGAAGAAGAAGATCCGCGACAACAGCGAGTTGCTGACGCTGGTGCGCACGACGGAAGACATCTTCCGCGCGAAGAAGGAAGACAAGACCGGCGTGATCCTCGGCTTCCAGAACGCGCATGCGTTCGAGGACAATATCGGCTACATCGAAGCGTTCGCCGACATGGGCGTGCGCGTCGTGCAGCTCTGCTACAACACGCAGAACCTGGTCGGCACCGGTTGCTACGAACGTGACGGCGGCCTGTCGGACTTCGGCCGCGAAGTGATCACCGAGATGAACCGCGTCGGCATCATGGTCGACCTGTCGCACGTGGGCGGCAATACGTCGTCGGAAGCGATCGCGTTCTCGAAGAAGCCGGTGTGCTATTCGCACTGCCTGCCGTCGGGCCTGAAGGAGCATCCGCGCAACAAGAGCGACGAACAGCTGAAGGAGATCGCCGATGCGGGCGGCTTCGTCGGCGTGACGATGTTCGCGCCGTTCCTCAAGCGCGGGATCGAAGCGAACATCGACGACTACATCGAGGCGATCGACTACGTCGTGAACCTGATCGGCGAGGATGCGGTCGGCATCGGCACGGACTTCACGCAGGATTACGCGAAGGAATTCTTCGACATGCTGACGCATGACAAGGGTCGCTATCGCCAGCTGACGAACTTCGGCAAGGTGATCAACCCGGACGGCATCCGCACGATCGGCGAATTCCCGAACCTGACGGCGGCGATGGAACGCCACGGCTGGAAGGAGTCGCGTATCCGCAAGATCATGGGCGAGAACTGGGTGCGCGTGTTCAAGGACGTGTGGGGCGCATAAGCGCCGCGAACGCCGAACCGCCGCCAGCGATTCAACATTAAAAGAAATCGGGACGCGCCCGTGCAAGCCGCACGGGCGCGCGGACGATGTCGCGCCTGCGCACTGAGCCGCGCGGCCACTTTCCTCACGGAGTCACCACGATGCAACCGCAACTGCCGATCAACGTCGATCCCGATACCGGCGTCTGGACCACCGACGCGCTGCCGATGCTGTACGTGCCGCGTCACTTCTTCACGAACAACCACGTCGCGGTCGAGGAAGCGCTCGGCGTCGAAGCGTATGCCGAGATCCTGTACAAGGCCGGCTACAAGTCCGCCTACCACTGGTGCGACAAGGAAGCGAAGCTGCACGGCCTGACCGGCATGGCCGTGTTCGAGCACTACCTGAAGCGCCTGTCGCAACGCGGCTGGGGCCTGTTCTCGATCATCGAAGCCGATCCGGCAAGCGCACGCGCGAAGATCGAGCTGCGTCACTCGTCGTTCGTGCTCCAGCAGCCGGGCAAGGAAGGCAAGCTCTGCTACATGTTCGCGGGCTGGTTCGCCGGCGCGATGGACTGGGTCAACGACACGACGCCGGAAGGCAAGGGCGCGCCGCGTGCGCAATCGAAGGAAGTGCAGTGCGCGGCCGAGCATCACGACCACTGCGTCTTCGAAGTGTCGCCGATCGCGCACTGAAGCCCTGACGCATTGATTCACTGAAACACAACAACACCCGCAACACGAGACATTCGAACGCCAGAGGTCGCCAGCGATGCGTTATCCCCACCTGTTCAAACCCATGCAGCTGAACCAGCTGACGCTGCGCAACCGGATCGTCAGCACCGCGCATGCGGAGGTGTATGCCGAGCCGGGCGGCCTGCCGGGCGACCGCTATATCCGCTACTACGAAGAAAAGGCGAAGGGCGGCGTGGGCCTCGCGATCTGCGGCGGTTCGAGCCCGGTGTCGATCGACAGCCCGCAGGGCTGGTGGAAATCGGTGAACCTGTCGACCGACAAGATCATCGATCCGCTCACGCGTCTCGCCGACACGATGCACAAGCACGGCGCGAAGATCATGATCCAGGCGACGCACATGGGCCGTCGCTCGTCGTTCCACGGCGAGCACTGGCCGCACCTGATGTCGCCGTCGGGCGTGCGCGAACCCGTGCACCGCGGCAACGCGAAGATCATCGAGATCGAGGAAATCCGCCGCATCATCGGTGACTTCGCGGCCGCCGCGAAGCGCGTGAAGGCGGCCGGCATGGACGGCATCGAAATCTCGGCCGCCCACCAGCACCTGATCGACCAGTTCTGGAGCAAGCGTTCGAACCACCGCACCGACGAATGGGGCGGCAGCCTGGAGAACCGCCTGCGCTTCGGCATCGAAGTGCTGACGGCCGTGCGCGAGGCGGTCGGCAAGGATTTCTGCGTCGGCCTGCGCATGTGCGGCGACGAATTCCACGAGGACGGCCTCGATCACGAAGCGCTGAAGGAAATCGCGCAGGCGATGTCGGAGACGGGCCTGATCGACTACCTGAGCGTGGTCGGTTCGGGCGGCGACACGCACAACACGATCGCCAACTGCATGCCGCCGATGGCGCTGCCGCCGGAGCCGTTCGTGCACCTCGCGGCCGGCATCAAGTCGGTCGTGAAGATTCCGGTGATGCACGCGCAGAGCATCCGCGATGCGGGTCAGGCCGAGCGCCTGCTCGCGACCGGCATGATCGACCTGGTCGGCATGACGCGCGCGCAGATCGCCGATCCGCACATGGTGATCAAGATCCGCGACGGCCGCGAAGACGAAATCAAGCAGTGCGTCGGCGCGAACTACTGCATCGACCGCCAGTACAACGGCCTCGACGTGCTGTGCATCCAGAACGCGGCGACGTCGCGCGAAGCGACGATGCCGCACATCATCGAGAAGTCGCGCGGCCCGAAGCGCAAGGTCGTGGTGGTCGGCGCGGGCCCCGCAGGGCTCGAAGCCGCGCGCGTCGCGAAGCTGCGCGGCCACGACGTGGTGTTGTTCGAGAAGAATGCCGAAGTGGGCGGGCAGGTGATGATCGCCGCGAAGGCGCCGCAGCGTGAACAGATGTCGGGGATCATCCGCTGGTTCGACATGGAAACGAAGCGCCTGGGCGTCGATCGCCGCCTCGGCGTGGCCGCCGACGAGAAGATGATCATGGCCGAGAAGCCGGACATCGTCGTGCTCGCGACGGGCGGGTCGAGCTTCACGTGGCAGGTGCCGGGCTGGGGCGTGGCCGAGGGGCTGGCCGTCAGCTCGTGGGACATCCTGACCGGCAAGGTCGAGCCGAAGCAGAACGTGCTGCTGTTCGATGGCGTGAGCACGCATGCGGGCGCCGGCGTGGCCGATTTCATGGCGAGCCGCGGCTCGAAGGTCGAGGTCGTCACGCCGGACGTGAAGGTCGCCGATGATTGCGGCGGCACGACGTTCCCGATCTTCTATCGCCGCCTGTACGCATTCGGCGTGATCCCGACGCCGAACACGATGCTCGATCGCGTCTACGAAGAGGACGGCAAGCTGATCGCCGTGCTGCGCAACGAGTACACGGAAGAACTGGAAGAGCGCGCGGTCGACCAGGTGGTGATCGAAAACGGTTCGTCGCCGAACGACGAGCTGTACTGGAAGCTCAAGCCGGAATCGGTGAACCGTGGCCAGATCGATCCGCACACGCTGTTCGCGGCCGAGCCGCAACCGTGCCTGTCGGAAGAACTCGGCAACGGCCGTTTCCTGCTGTTCCGTGTCGGCGATTGCATCTCGATGCACAACGTCCACGGTGCGATCTACGACTCGCTGCGTCTCGTGAAGGATTTCTAAACGATGAACCCGTCCTTCCTCATTACCGCCCTGTTGTGGCTGTCGGTGGCGGGGCTCGCGTTCGCGGTCGCGAAGCGCTCGTCCTACTGGCGTCTCGGCCGGGCCACCGCGCCCGGCACGTTCGGCGTCGCGAACCTGTTCGCGATCCCGAAGCGCTACTTCGTCGACCTGCACCACGTGGTCGCCCGTGATCCGTACATCGCGAAGACGCACGTCGCGACGGCCGGCGGCGCGATCGGCGCGCTCGCGCTGGTGTTCATCAACTACGGCCTCGCGATCTACTCGCCGTGGCTCGACAAGCTGACCTTCCTCGCGGCGCTCGCGATGCTGGTCGGCGCGGTGTTCGTGTGGCGCCGTCGCGCGGCGAAGGATGTGCCGGCCCGCCTGTCGCGCGGCCCGTGGAATACGCTGCCCTGGCTGCTCGGCTCGTTCGCGCTCGGCCTCGTGCTGTTCATGCTGGTGCCGACCGGCGCGATGTCGGGTGCGTTTGCGGTGCTCTGCGCCGTGCTGATCGGTGTCGGTGCCTTCACGATGACGGTCGGCGCCGCGAAGGGCGGCCCGATGAAGCATGCGATCGCAGGTCTTCTGCACCTGGCCTTCCACCCGCGCCAGGAGCGTTTCGCGGCCACCCGCGAATCGTTCACGGGCAACGGCACGGCCACGCCGCCGACCGCGCTGAAGCTGCCGGACATCGAGCATCAGGAGTACGGCGTCGCGAAGCCGGTCGAATTCCGCTGGAACCAGCTGCTGAGCTTCGACGCGTGCGTGCAGTGCGGCAAGTGCGAAGCCGCATGCCCCGCGTTCGCGTCGGGTCAGCCGCTGAACCCGAAGAAGCTGATCCAGGATCTGGTCGTCGGGATGGCGGGCGGCACCGATGCGGCGTACGCGGGCAGCCCGACGCCGGGCCTCGCGGTCGGCCAGCATCGCGGCGAGCCCAACGGCCCGATCGTGTCGGGCCTGATCGAAGAGCAGACGCTCTGGTCGTGCACCACCTGCCGCGCATGCGTGCAGGAGTGCCCGATGCTGATCGAGCACGTCGACGCGATCGTCGACATGCGCCGCAACCGCACGCTCGTGCACGGCACGGTGCCGGGCAAGGGCCAGGAAGTGCTCGCGAACCTGCGCGAGACGGGCACGATGGGCGGCTACGACACGGCGGCACGCTACGACTGGTCGGTCGACCTGAGCGCGCCGGTCGCTCAGCCCGGCAAGCCGGTCGACGTGCTGTTCGTCGCGGGTGAAGGTGCGTTCGACATGCGCTACCAGCGCACGCTGCGCGCATTCGTCAAGGTGCTGAACAAGGCGGGTGTCGACTATGCGGTGCTCGGTTCGACCGAGACCGACACGGGCGACGTCGCCCGCCGGCTCGGCGACGAAGCGACGTTCCAGCAGATGGCGAAGCGCCTGATCGGCACGCTCGACACGCTGTCCTACAAGCAGATCGTGACGGCCGACCCGCACGTGATGCACAGCCTGCGCAACGAATACCGTGCGCTCGGGTTGCGCGTGACGGTCAAGCATCACACGACCTTCCTCGCCGAACTGGCCGACAGCGGCAAGATCGCGCCGAAGGCCGTCGAAGCGCTGCAGGACAAGCGCACCACGTATCACGACCCGTGCTACCTCGGCCGCTACAACGGCGAGACGGAAGCGCCGCGCAAGCTGCTGAAGACGATCGGCATCCAGGTCGTCGAGATGGAGCGCAACGGCATGCGCGGCCGCTGCTGCGGCGGTGGCGGCGGTGCGCCGCTGACCGACATCCCCGGCAAGCAGCGCATTCCCGACATCCGCATCGCCGACGCCCGCACGATCGGCGCGGACGTGGTCGCGGTTGCCTGCCCGAACTGCACGGCGATGCTCGAAGGCGTCGTGGGCCCGCGCCCCGACGTGCTCGACGTGGCCGAACTCGTTGCCGCCTCGCTGGAGTGAATCGATGAATACGATCAAACGAATCGATCCGCGCCGGCCGTTCATCATCACGGCCGCCGGCCTGAAGCGCATCACGCTCGGCGAGGAAGGCAGCGCCGATGCGAACGCCGTGCACGGTTCCGCGCACGCTCATGGCGCAGCCGCTGCGAAGCCGCGCCGCGCGGTGCAGGATCCGAAGCACGTGATGCTGGTGGTCGCGCACAGCGAACGCGGCGCGCTCGACGATCATTCGCGGCAGGCAATCGCCGCCGCCGCATTGCTCGCCGATGCACAGACCGAAGTCGCGCTGCTCGCATTCGGCGAGCTGAAGGACGACGTGGCCGCACTGGGCGTCGACAAGCTGCTGGAACTCGCCGGCTTCGATCGTCGTGCGTTCGACCCTGAAAGCGAATTGCAAGCGTTGCAGGCGTGCGTTGCGGCACTCGCGCCGAAACACGTGTTCGTGCCCGACAACGCGACGGGCGACGGCGATCTCGGCCGGCGTTACGCGGCGGCCGCCGGCGCGAGCGTCGCGGCGCACGTCGTCGAGATCGACGCGAAGCATGTCGGCGCGTATGCGCAGGCCGGGCGCGCGTTTGCCACCCGTGCGCTGCCCGACGTGATCCTGCTCGCGCAGAACGCGGTCGACGCGAAGCTGCCGTTCGTCGGTGCGGGCGAACGCCTGGCCGCCGACTTCATCCGCCCGGTGCATGACGCCGCGCAGCCGTATCGCGATCTCGGTCTCGACGAAATCGATGCGGCCCAGGTCGCACTCGAGGAAGCCGATTTCATCGTGTCGGCCGGCAACGGCGTGTCCGACATCGGCGCGTTCGAGCGGCTGGCCGGTGTGTTCGGCGCGGCGATCGGCGCAAGCCGCGTCGCAGTCGACAACGGTCACTTCACGCGCGACAAGCAGGTCGGTGCGACCGGCAAGACGGTCGAGGCGAGCGTGTACATCGCGTTCGGCATCTCGGGCGCGGTGCAGCACCTGCAGGGGATCAAGGACTGCCGCCACGTGATCGCGGTGAACCTCGACGGCAGCGCGCCGATCGCGAAGCGCGCGAACCTGACGGTGGTGGGCGACGCGCAGGGCACGATCGCCGCGCTGATCGAACAGGTGCAGGCCGCGCGCGCCGCGCGTGGCGAATCGCCGGCCGCGGTCGGCACCCGTGAACCGGAAGGAGTCGCTGCATGAACGCCCCCCGCCAGCTGCAACGCATCGCGGTGCTCGTGTCCGTCGGCCGTCATCCGGTCAGCGGCGTCGCGCGCTACAGCCGCAACGACGCGGCCGCGCTCGAAACCGGCCGCCAGCTCGCGGAGCGGCATCGCGCGAAGCTCGACGTGATCCATGCCGGCGACCCCGCGAATGCGGCGCTTGCCGAATATCTCGCGCTCGGCGCACGGGAGGTCGAGGTGCTGGCCTGCCGCGACGGCGACGACGCCGTGCATGCGCTCGCCGCGCGCGTCGAGGGCTACGACCTTGTGCTGACCGGCACGCGCGCCGAGGGCGCGTACGACACCGGCATGCTGCCGTATCGCCTCGCCGCGACGCTCGGCTATCCGCTCGTAGGTTCTGCTGTCGACGTGACGGTCGACGGCGGCCGCGTGGCCGTCCGGCAATTTTTGCCGAAAGGGCTGCGGCGGCGCGTCGACGCCGCGCTGCCGGCCGTCGTCGCCGTTCATCCGCTCGCCAATGCCGAGCCGCGCTATGCGTATGCGCGGCTGCGCGCCGGCGCGATCCGGCCGGCGCTCGCGGCGCCCGGTGCGGACGCCGACGCGGCCGCATGGACGGTCGGTCCGATCGAGCGTAAACCCGTAAAACTGGTCGCCGCCGAGAAGCGCTCCGGGCATGCCCGGATGCTGTCCGCGACGACGACCGAAAGCCGTGGCGGCAACGTCGTAAATGAAGGGAGTTCGGTCGAAAAAGCACAAGTGATCCTCGCGTATTTGCGCGAGCATCAGCTCATCGACTACTGATTTTGATGCCTGTCGGCAAGAACCCAGGGATGCAAGGAATCCGGAGCAAACGATGAAAGTATCGGCAGACATTCGTGCATTGATCGAGCGGCGCAAGGAAGGGCACAGCCTCGAGGCGCCGTTCTACACGAGCGAGGACATCTTCGCGCTCGACATGGAGGCGATTTTCCGCCAGCACTGGATCCAGGTGGCAATCGAACCGGACATTCCCGAGCCGGGCGACTACGTGACCGTGGAACTGGGGAGCGATTCGATCCTGATCGTGCGCGACGACGACATGGCGATCCGCGCGTTCCACAACGTGTGCCGTCACCGCGGCGCGCGCCTGTGCAACGAAGATAAAGGTTCGGTCGGCAACATCGTGTGCCCGTACCACAGCTGGACCTACAACCTGACGGGCCAGCTGATGTTCGCCGAGCACATGGGCGAGAAGTTCGACCGCTGCAAGCACAGCCTGAAGTCGGTGCACGTCGAGAACCTTGCGGGCCTGATCTTCGTCTGCCTCGCCGACGAGCCGCCCGCCGACTTCGCGCAACTGCGCGCCGAGATGGAGCCGTACCTGCTGCCGCACGATCTGCCGAACACGAAGATCGCCGCGCAGATCGACATCATCGAGGAAGGCAACTGGAAGCTCACGATGGAGAACAACCGCGAGTGCTACCACTGCGTCGCGAACCATCCGGAGCTCACCATCTCGCTGTACGAATACGGCTTCGGCTACCAGCGCTCCGACGCCAACGCCGAAGGCATGGACGCGTTCGCGGAAACCTGCGTGCGGCGCGGTAAGGAGTGGGCCGAGATGGGCCTGCCGTCCGCCGAAATCGAAAAGCTGCTCGACGTGACGGGTTTCCGCACGCAGCGCCTGCCGCTCGATCGCCACGGCGAATCGCAGACGCTCGATGCGAAGGTCGCGTCGAAGAAGCTGCTCGGCGGCTTCGACAAGGCGGATCTCGGCGGGCTGTCGTTCTGGACGCAGCCGAACTCGTGGCACCACTTCATGAGCGATCACATCGTGACGTTCTCGGTGATCCCGCTGTCGGCCGGCAAGACGCTCGTGCGCACGAAGTGGCTCGTGCACAAGGACGCGAAGGAAGGCATCGATTACGACGTGAAGAACCTCACGGCCGTGTGGAACGCGACCAACGACCAGGATCGCGCGCTCGTCGAATTCTCGCAGCGCGGCGCGACCAGCAGCGCGTACGAGCCGGGCCCGTATTCGCCGTTCACGGAAGGTCTCGTCGAAAAATTCTCGGCCTGGTACATCGGCCGGCTCGCCGAAAAAACCGGCGCGTAGTACTGAGCAGCGAACAAGCGGAGCAAGACATGATGCGAGATGCGGCCAATTTCGAGCCGGTGGACAGCCGGGTGACGCACCCGGCCTTCTGGAACGCGCTGCCCGAGCGCTGGACGAGCGACGTCGAGGAAACGCTGGTGTGCTGCCACGTGCGGCAGGAAACGCACGACGTGAAGAGTTTCTTCTTCCGTTCGCCGCAGGGCCGCTCGTTCTCGTTCGAGCCCGGGCAGTTCCTCACGCTCGAGCTCGACATCGACGGCGAAACGATCAACCGCTGCTACACGATCTCGTCGTCGCCCGCGCGGCCTCACACGGTGTCGATCACGGTGAAGCGCGTGCCGGGCGGCAAGGTGTCGAACTGGCTGCACGACAACCTGCAGCCGGGCGCACCGGTGCGCGTGCTCGGCCCGGCCGGCGAATTCACGTGCGCGCGGCATCCGGCGCGCAAGTACCTGTTCCTGTCGGCCGGCTCGGGCGTCACGCCGCTGATGTCGATGAGCCGCGCGCACCATGATCTCGCCGAGGATCGCGACATCCTGTTCGTACACAGCGCGCGCACGCCGGACGACATCATCTTCGCGCGCGAGCTCGACCTGATCGCGTCGAACCACACGAACTTCCGCACGTCGTTCGTCGTCGAGCGCGTCGGCGCACGCACCAACTGGCCGGGCGTCACGGGCTTCCTGACGCTGCCGCTGCTGAAGCTGATCGCACCGGATTTCATGGAGCGCGAGATCTTCACGTGCGGCCCCGCGCCGTACATGAAGGCCGTGCGCGACCTGCTCGACGAAGCGGGCTTCGATCGCAAGCAGTATCACGAGGAGAGCTTCTCGTTCGAAACGCTCGCGCAGACCGCGAGCGACGAAGTGCTCGCCGAACTCGTGCCGCCGGTCGAAGGCGGTGACGCCGCGACGAAGCAGTACACGGTCAGCTTCGCCAAGAGCAATCGCGAGATTTCGTGCGGCTCGGAGCAGCACGTGCTGGATGCGGCGCGCCAGTCGGGCGTGCGGCTGCCGGCTTCGTGCACGCAGGGCATGTGCGGCACCTGCAAGGTGAAGCTCGTGTCGGGGCAGGTTGAAATGAAGCACAACGGCGGCATCCGCCAGCGCGAGATCGACCAGGGGATGGTGCTGCTGTGCTGCAGCAAGCCGCTGTCGGATCTCGTGATCGACAAGTAGTCGCAACACGCCATCGGCTGTCCGGGCGCGTCGCGTCCGGACAAGCATCCGTCGGAAAACAACGATACCGCGGATTTGTGGTTGAAGAACCTAGAGAGGCAACGCGCACGGTGCGCATATCAAGGAGATCGACCATGAAGCTGTTCGGAAAACTGTTGTGGACCGGCGCACTGTCGGCAATGGTGGCGCTGAGCGCATCGGCGCTCGCCGATACGAAGCCCACGCTGAAGATCGGTTACGTCGAAGGCTGGGATGACAGCGTGGCGACGTCGAACGTCGCGGCGCGCGTGATCGAGAAGAAGCTCGGCTACGAAGTGAAGCTCGTGCCGGTCGCTGCCGGGATCATGTGGCAGGGCGTCGCGCGCGGCGATCTCGATGCGACGCTGTCCGCGTGGCTGCCGGTCACGCACGGCTCGTACTGGAGCGAATACAAGAGCAAGGTCGTCGACGTCGGCGCGAACTTTCCCGACGCGAAGATCGGCCTGATCGTCCCGGATTACGTGAAGGCGAAGAGCATCGAGGATCTGAACGCCGAGAAGAGCAGCTTCGGCGGCCGCATCGTCGGCATCGATGCCGGTGCGGGCGTGATGCGCAAGACCGACGAAGCGATCAAGAACTACGGGCTGAGCTACACGCTGATGCCGAGCTCGGGCAGTGCGATGACGGCTGAGTTGTCGCGTTCGGTCGGTGCGAACAAGCCGGTCATCGTGACGGGCTGGGCGCCGCACTGGATGTTCGCGAAGTGGAAGCTGCGCTTCCTCGAGGATCCGAAGAAGGTGTTCGGCGGCGCGGAGCACGTCGACAGCGTCGTGAATCCGGGGCTCGAAACGAAGGCGAAGCCGGTGGTCACGTTCCTGAAGAAATTCCAGTGGAAACCGGGCGAAATCGACAGCGTGATGCTGGCGATCCAGAACGGCTCGAAGCCGGAAGCAGCCGCCGATGCGTGGATCGCCGCGCACACGGATCGCGTGAATGCGTGGACGGAAGGCGCGCAGTAAGCCAGCGGTGAATCGCGTCAATAAATAGATGAAGAGACAGTCCGGGAAAGGTCGGTAGTAATGCGAAATAATCGTACTGCGACACGGCCTTATCCCGGAATTATTTTTTTGATTCTGCAAAAAAGTGCGTAAGTTGTTACACTAGCGCCCTTGTGCGGAGTCATCACAGGAGGAATTGGATGAGTCAGGCAGGACTGCGTGCGAACCGCACCAGTGATGTTGAGGCAACCATCTCACATGATTCGACGGGCCACACGCTGCATCGTGGCCTGACCTGGAAAGACGCTTTTTGGGTGACGAGCGGCGTGCCGGCAGGCGTGCTGTTCACGATCGGCGGCGTATGCGCGACGATCGGCCAGCCCGCGTGGGCGATCTGGATCGCCGCGATCACGATGGGGCTGGTTCAAAGCGCGACTTATGCGGAAATATCGGGGCTATTTCCCCATAAATCGGGCGGCGCGTCCGTGTATGGCGCGATCGGCTGGGTCCGTTACAGCAAGCTGATTGCCCCGGTTTCCGTGTGGTGCAACTGGCTCGCGTGGTCGCCGATGCTCGCGCTCGGCTGCGGCCTCGCGGCGAGCTATGCGCTCACGAGTCTCTTTCCCGCCGACGCGGCGGTGCTGCACTGGCAGCTCAAGGTTGCGGATCTCGGGTTCATCAAGCCGGGTCTGTCCCTGCGGATCAATGCGACGTTCATCATCGCGACGATCCTGCTTCTCATCACGTTCAAGCTTCAGCACAGCGGTGCATCGAAGGCTGCGCGTACGCAGCGCATTCTCGGCATCGCGTCGCTCACGCCGCTGTTGATCGTCGGCATCGTGCCGTTCATCACGGGCGACGTGCCGATGTCGAACCTGCTCCCGCTGCTGCCGCTCGGTCACGACGCACACGGCAATCTCACGGCCGCGACGTTCGGCTCGTGGAACGGGCAGGGCGTCACGATGGCGCTCGGTGCGATGTTCATGGCCGGCTGGGCGTCGTACGGCTTCGAGACGGCCGTCTGCTACACGCGTGAATTCCGTGACCCGCGTCGCGATACCGCCAAGGCGATCTTCTGGTCGGGCGCACTGTGTCTCGTCGTGATGACGCTCGTGCCGATGGCGTTCCAGGGCGCACTCGGTACGCAGGCGATGCTCGATCCGGCGATCGGCGACGGCACCGGCGTCGCGGCTGCGATGGCGAAGATCGTCGGCGGTGGCGCATGGGTCGCGAATGCGGTCGTCGTGATGCTGATGCTGTCGATCCTGCTGATCGTGATGACGTCGATGATGGGCTCGTCGCGCACGCTGTACCAGGCATCGGTCGACGGCTGGCTGCCGAAGTACCTGTCGCACGTGAACGAGCACGGCTCGCCCACGCGCGCGATGTGGACCGATCTCGGCTTCAACCTCGTGTTGCTGATGATGTCGGACTACATGACGGTGCTGTCGATCTCGAACGTCTGCTACATGCTGTTCGTATTCCTGAATCTTCAGTCGGGCTGGATCCACCGGATGGATCGCGGCAACTGGGATCGGCCGTTCCGCTGCCCGACGTGGCTGCTCGTCGGCGGCGCGATCTGCGGGTATGCGAACCTGGTTTATGTCGGCGCGGGTGCGAACCTGCAGGGCGACGGCACGCTGCGCAACGGGCTGATCGCGATGCTGCTGATCGTGCCGGTGTTCCTGTTCCGCCACTACTGGCAGGACCGCGGCCGGTTCCCCGCGCAGATGCAGCGCGACATGGAACTCGAAGTGCCGAAGCGTGCGATGTGGCTGAATCTGATGCCATACGTGGCGCTGGTCGGCGCGGGGCTGACGATCTGGTTGTCGTATTACTTCGCGTGGGTGAAGTGACGCGGTAGCGAACGCGCGACGGCTCCGGAAACCGCACACGGAGCGTCGCGTGGCGCATCGCGCGCAGCGCGACGACAAAAAAGGCTCGGCCGGGACATACCGGTCGAGCCTTTCTCGTTTCTGCCGCGTTTCGAACGCGACACCTTTCCGCTTACGGAAACACCACCGTCCGGTCCCCGTTCAGGAACACGCGCCGCTCGATGAACGCCTTTACCGCGCGGGCGAGCGTGAGCGATTCGACATCACGCCCCACCGCGAGCAACTGCTCCGGCCGCAGCGCATGATCGACGCGCTCGACAACCTGCTCGATGATCGGGCCTTCGTCGAGATCGTCGGTGACGAAGTGCGCGGTCGCGCCGATCAGCTTCACGCCGCGCGCATGGGCCTGGTGATACGGCTTCGCGCCCTTGAAGCCGGGCAGGAACGAATGATGGATGTTGATCGCGCGATTCGCGAGCTTCGCGCTCGTCTCCCGCGACAGAACCTGCATGTAGCGCGCGAGGATCACGAGTTCGGCGCCGCTCGATTCGAAGAAGTCGAGCCACTGCGCTTCCTGCTGCGCCTTCGTATCGGCCGTGATCGGGAAGTGGCGGAACGGCAGCCCGTGCTGCACGGCGAGCGGCTCGAAGTCGGGATGGTTCGACACGATGCCGACGATGTCCATCTTCAGCTCGCCCATCCGCCAGCGGAACAGCAGGTCCGCGAGGCAGTGCTCGAGCTTCGACACCATGATCAGCACCTTGGGCCGTGCGTTCACGTCGTGGATGGCCCACTGCATGTCGCCCTGCTGGCCGCCGAGACTGGCCGCGATCGGCGCGAATTCGTGGCGCAGCGCATCGATCTGCAGCGTTTCATCCGTCGGATGAAAGACGCAGCGCACGAAGAAGCGGTTGCTGAGATCGTCGTCGAACACGTTCAGCGCATCGACATAGCAGCGATGGCGATCGAGAAAGCCGACGACGGCGGCGACCTGGCCGGCCGCGCTCGCGCACGACAGTGTCAGGACGAATTGATCGGGGCGGTGCTCGGCGGTCATGAGACTCCTCGGATGGCATGGGCGCACGGCCGTGCGGCGGCGCACGAAGGCGCCGCGCCGCGCGGGTAGCGGGAGGCTCAAGTAAATCAGGACGATTTCGGGGCGGATAGAACCAACGCGCCGTGTGGCTGGTATCGGCGCGCCAGCACGCGGGGACGGGGTGCGCCCGTCACGCGCTCGCGCACGCGTCGAGCAGCCAGCGCCGGAACACGTGGGTCGCGTCCGGCTCGGGCCGCTGCGGCGGCCGCACCAGGAAGTAGCCGCGCGACGTGACGACCGGCGCGTCGACGAGCTTCACGAGCTGCCCCGACGCGACGAGTTCGTCGACGAGCGGCGACCAGCCCAGCGCGACGCCTTCGCCGAGCAGCGCCGCATGGATCACGAGCGCGTAGCTGTTGAAGGTCACGCCGCGCGCGGCGGCGGCCGTATCGAGGCCGTGTGCGTCGAACCAGCCGGACCACGACAGCCAGCGCTCGGGGCGCGTCGGCTGCACGTGCAGCAGCGGCAGGGCCAGCAGGTGCTCGGCCCGCGCGACGTGCGGGTGCGCGTCGCGGAACGCGGGCGAGCAGACAGGCGTGACCGATTCCGGAAAGAGTCGTGCGGCGGTGCACGACGGCCAGTGGCCGTCGCCGAACAGGATCGCGATGTCGCCATGGTCGCGCTGTGCGTCGTAATCCTGTGATGTGACGACGCGCACGTCGACATCCGGCATCACGCGCTTCAGCCCGGCCAGGCGCGGCATCAGCCAGTAGGTCGCGAAGCCGAAGTCGGTGACGATCGTGAGCGCGCCGTGCTCGCGGCGCGCGCGCAGGGTCGCGGTCGCGCCGCGCAGCGTGTCGAGGCTCAGCCGCACGGCTTCGTACAGGCACTCGCCGTCGGCCGTCAGCGTGACGCCGCGCGGGCTGCGCTCGAACAGCGGCACGCCCAGTTCGGCTTCGAGCTGGAACACCTGCTGGCTCACGGCCGGCTGGGTGGAGCCGAGCTCGCGCGCGGCGGCCGTGAAGCTCGCGAGCCGGGCAGCCGATTCGAACGCGCGCAGCGCCTGCATCGACGGTAACGGTTCGGATTTCGACATAAGTCTCTCTAATGGCCCCATAAGGGCCGGACGCCTACCCGCGCGAATTCGGGCGGGTGATAGTGCTTCGGACGGTGCGGTACCTGCGCTTCACGGCCCGCTTCAAAGCCCGTTTCAAAGCCTGCTTCAAAGCCGGCTTCACGGGCGCCGCGCAACGCATTCCGCGATTCTAGCCAGCGCGGCCCGCCCGTGCGGCACTTTCGTCGAGCCGTTTCCGTCATGCCGGACGTCTCGCTGCGCGAGCGGCGAGCCGTTCCATTCGAACACCGTTTTCCCCACGACTGCCGATGACGAACCCGACACCCAACATCCTGATCCTGATGGCCGACCAGCTCACGCCGTTCGCGCTGCCGGCCTACGGTAATCGCGTCGCGCGCACGCCGACGCTGGACCGTCTCGCCGCGCAAGGCGTCGTATTCGACGCCGCGTACTGCGCGAGCCCGCTGTGCGCGCCGTCGCGTTTCTCGCTGCTGACGGGCAAATTGCCGTCGGGGATCGGCGCCTACGATAACGCCGCCGAATTGCCGGCGCAAACGCTGACCTTCGCGCACTACCTGCGCGCGGGCGGCTACCGGACGATGCTGTCCGGCAAGATGCACTTCTGCGGGCCCGACCAGTTGCACGGTTTCGAGGAGCGGCTCACGACCGACATCTACCCGGCCGATTTCGGCTGGGTGCCCGACTGGGACAGCCCGACCGAGCGGCCGAGCTGGTATCACAACATGAGTTCGGTGCTGGAGGCCGGTCCGTGCGTGCGCACGAACCAGCTCGATTTCGACGATGAAGTCACGTTCGCCGCGAAGCAGAAGCTGTACGACGTCGCGCGCGAGCGTGCGGCCGGGCACGATGCGCGGCCGTTCTGCATGGTCGTGTCGTTGACTCATCCGCACGACCCGTATGCGATCACGCGTGACTACTGGGATCTGTACAGCGACGACGAGATCGACATGCCCGCCGTGCGCCTCGATGCGGCGGAAAGCGACCCGCATTCGCAGCGGCTGCGCTTCGTCTGCGAAAACGACCGCACGCCGCCCACCGACGCGCAGATCCGTGCCGCGCGCCGCGCCTACTACGGCGCGACGTCCTACGTCGACACGCAGTTCGGCAGCGTGCTCGCCGCACTCGAACAATGCGGATTCGCCGACGACACGATCGTGATCGTCACGTCCGACCATGGCGACATGCTCGGCGAACGCGGGCTCTGGTACAAGATGACCTTCTTCGAAGGCGGCTGCCGCGTGCCGCTGATCGTCCATGCACCGGGCCGCTTCGACGCCGCGCGCGTGCGCGGGCCGGTGTCGCACGTCGATCTGCTGCCGACGCTCGTCGACCTCGCCGGCGCCGCACCGGCCGGCGGCTGGCCCGACCCGGTCGATGGCGCGAGCCTCGTGCCGCACCTGCACGGCAAGCCCGCCCACGAGGTTGCGCTCGGCGAGTACCTGGCGGAAGGCGCGGTCGCGCCGGTCGTGATGATCCGCAGCGGCGACTGGAAGTACGTGCATTGCCCGCTCGATCCCGACCAGTTGTACAACCTGTCGGACGATCCGCGCGAGCTGACGAACCTGGCCGGCACGCCGGAAGCCACCGACGTGCTTGCCGCGTTCCGCGCGCAAGCCGCGCAGCGCTGGAACCTGCCCGACCTGGACCGGCAGGTGCGCGCGAGCCAGCGGCGCCGGCGCTTCCATTACGCGGCGACGACGCAGGGCCGCATCCAGGCGTGGGACTGGCAGCCGTTCACCGACGCGAGCCAGCGCTACATGCGCAATCACATCGAACTCGACACGCTCGAGGCGATGGCGCGCTTTCCGCGCGTCGGGCGCTGAGCGTATCGCATCGCGGTCAATGAAAAACGACGGAGGAAGTGAACCATGAAACGGCAACGCAATGCAGCAATCCGAAGGGTCGGCGCGGCGCTCGCCGCCGCCGCGTGCGTGGTGGCGATACAGCCTGCGTATGCCGCCGACCCGCAGACGTGCAGCGACGTGAAGATGGCGGCGCCCGGCTGGACCGACATCGATGCGACGAACGCGATGGCGGGCGTCGTGCTGAAGGCGCTCGGCTACCGGCAGGACGTGGCGAACCTGTCGGTGCCGATCACGTACCAGGGGCTCAAGAAAGGGCAGGTCGACGTGTTCCTCGGCAACTGGATGCCTGCGCAGGCGCCGCTCGTGAAGCCGTTCGTCGACGAGAAATCGATCGACGTGCTGCACGCGAACCTGAGCGGCGCGAAATTCACGCTCGCGGTGCCCGACTATGTGGCGGCCGCCGGCGTGCATACGTTCGCCGATCTCGCGCGCTATGCGGAGCGCTTCGGCGGCAAGATCTACGGGATCGAGCCCGGCGCGCCCGCGAACCAGAACATCAAGCGGCTGCTGTCCGACCACGTGCTCGGGTCCGCGAACTGGTCGCTGGTCGAATCGAGCGAGACGGGCATGCTCACGCAGGTCGAGCGCGCGGTGCGCGACAAGCGCTGGATCGTGTTTCTCGCGTGGGAGCCGCACCTGATGAACACGAAGTTCCATCTGACGTATCTGTCGGGCGGCGATGCGTACTTCGGCCCGAACTACGGCGGCGCGACGGTCAATACGGTCACGCGCGCCGGGTTCGCCGGCCAGTGCACGAACCTCGCGCGGCTGTTCCGGCAGATGACGTTCTCGGTCGACGTCGAGAACCGGATGATCGCCGACATGCTCGACCACAAGACGTCGCCCGTGCTCGCGGCGCAGCATGCGCTGAAGGCCGAACCCGCGCTGGTCGCGGGCTGGCTCGACGGCGTGACGACGGCGGCCGGCGCACCGGGCCTGCCGGCCGTGCGCGCGGCCCTCGACGGTCGCTGATTCCCTCCCTCCGGGCGGCCGGTTTTTGCCGTGCCGCCTGTCTACGTGTTTTCCCGATCCGTCGCATCGCGACCATTTAGTGTCGCCTTCAGACGGGTGACCCGAAATATGGGTTTGTATTTTTCGCCAATGGCTGCGTTATTGCGGAAAACGAAATGCCGAAGCCAGCAGGGCGGTCTGAATTGGAATCCACCGGTGCATCGCGGCACGCGCCGGGACGAGATTCTATCCATCGAACGGTTCAGGGAGGGTGGTCGACAATGAAGCAAAAGAAAGTTGCCGTAGCCGCCGCGCTTGCATGCGCGGCCTGTATTCCCGCCATTGGCCATGCGCAAAGCAGCGTGACGCTGTACGGGATTCTCGACGCGGGCATCACGTACGTGAACAACACGGGCGGCTCGCACGTGGTCAAGTTCGACGACGGCGTCGCCTACGGGAACCGCTTCGGCCTCAAGGGCACCGAAGACCTGGGCGGCGGCCTGAAGGCCGTGTTCACGCTCGAGAGCGGCTTCCACCTCGGCAACGGGCAACTGGGCTTCGGCGGCGCGGAATTCGGCCGCCAGGCGTATGTCGGCCTGCAGAACGACTGGGGCACGCTGTCGTTCGGCAACCAGCTCGACATCACGAACGAACTCGTGTCGATCTACAACATCTCGGCGTGGGGCAGCGGCTATGCGATCCACCAGGGCGACTTCGACCGCTTCAACGGCGACCGCCTGCCGAACTCGGTGAAGTTCCTGTCGAACGATCTCAGCGGCTTCAAGTTCGGCGCGATGTACTCGTTCGGCAATGTCGCGGGCAACTTCCATCGCAACAGCGCCTGGAGCGCGGGCGCGAGCTTCACGAAGGGCGACTTCTCGATCGGCGCCGCGTACACGCGCCTGAACAACCCGAACGGCATCTATGCGTTCGACCCGTACGCGATGATCGGCACGCACACGTTCCTCGGCCAGCAGACCGTCACCGTCGATCCGGCGACCGGCGCCCGCACCGACCTGTTCGCGAATACGCCGATGGACGTCGACAGCCAGGGCACGTTCGGCATCGGCACCAGCTACACGATCGGCAAGCTGACACTCGACGCCAACTACTCGTATACGACGATCAAGGGCTTCGGCCAGTCGTCGCACATGCAGGTGTACGAAGGCGGCGGCCTGTACCAGTTCACGCCGGC
The DNA here is from genome assembly GCF_011753045.1 of Burkholderia sp. Ap-955. Classification (NCBI taxonomy): domain Bacteria; kingdom Pseudomonadati; phylum Pseudomonadota; class Betaproteobacteria; order Burkholderiales; family Burkholderiaceae; genus Burkholderia; species Burkholderia sp. Ap-955. Next base: position 95,299 of record NZ_VWWH01000004.1, on the reverse strand, counting down.
GCTGAGCTTCATCGCGGGCTACCAGCACACGCGCTTCGAAGGCCACCATTGGAACCAGGGCACGGCCGGCCTGCATTACCTGCTGTCGAAGCGCACGGACGTGTACATCTCCGGCGACTACCTGCGCGCGTCGCAGGGCGTCGATGCGGTGGTCGGCTACAGCTTCACGCCGTCGACGACGCAGACGCAGGCCGACGTGCGGATCGGGATGCGGCATTCGTTCTGAGCGGGGTGGTGTGGGGCAGCGACGTCTTCAGCGAAGGGTCTCTCTTTGGCGCGAACCACGGTTCGCGCTTTTTTTTTTTGCCGGGCATGAGCGGGCATGAAATGCGTCCGGCCCGTGCCGGCCGCCTGGCCACCGCCCGGGGAACCGCAGTCGGATGGTATTGACCATTGCCGTCTATAGGCGCTAGCATCGTCCGCATGCTTGATCTCGCCCTTTCCCCCTCGTCGCTGATCCGCGCATGTTGTCAGGACATGCCAGGGGGAAGTTGCGTCTAGCGAACTCGCTGAACATTCAAGCAATCGCCTTCCGGCCGCCTGTGATGCAAAACAGGCGGCCTTTTTGTTTTTGGGCCCACACCTTGGGACGGAGAAACTCGATGCCGCTTGCGCTGTATGACACCTGGTCGCGTACCGTGCGCCCCTTCACGCCTATCCGGGCCGGGCAGGTCGGCATGTATTGCTGCGGCCCCACGGTCTACGACGATGCCCACATCGGCAACCTGAGAACCTACGTGTTCGAGGACCTCCTGCGCCGCGTACTGGAACGCAACGGCTACGCGGTCCGGCACGTCGTCAATATCACCGACGTCGGCCACCTGACATCGGACGCGGACGAAGGCGAAGACAAGATGGAGAAGGGCAGCCGTCGGACCGGCGAATCGGCGTGGGCCATCGCCCGGCGCTACACCGAGGCGTTCGTCCGGGACTGGCGCGCGCTCAACCTGCTCGAGCCGACGGTCTGGTGCCGCGCCACCGATCACATCGCCGAACAGATCGCGTTCATCGATACGCTCGACCGGGCCGGCTACGTCTATCGGACGGACGACGGCCTTTACTTCGACACCAGTCGGCAGGACGACTACGGTTATCTCGCGCGGCTGGACCGCGCGGGGTTGCAGGCGGGCAAGCGGGTGGCGCTGGGCGGGAAGCGGAGCATCACGGATTTCGCGTTGTGGAAGTTCAGTCCGGCCGACGTCAAGCGGCAAATGGAATGGGATAGCCCGTGGGGGCGCGGCTTTCCGGGCTGGCATATCGAATGCTCGGCGATGTCGGCGAAGTATCTCGGGACGTTGTTCGATATCCATTGCGGCGGCGAGGATCATATCGCCGTGCATCACAGCAACGAGATCGCGCAGACGCGGGCCGCCCACGGCACGCACCTCGCGAACTACTGGATGCACGGGCACTTCCTGACGCTCGACGCCGATACGAAGATGTCGAAGTCGAGTGGCGATTTCGTCCGTCTGCAGACCTTGCAGAGCCGGGGTGTCGATCCGCTTGCGTACCGCTACCTGTGCCTGACGGCCCACTATCGAAGCAAGCTGCATTTCACGTGGGCGTCGCTCGACGCGGCGCACACCGCGCTGAATCGACTTCGGCACCTCCATGCCGGCTGGCCGGACGGCGGGCGCGTCGATGCGGATTTCGCCGCGCAATTCGATGCCGAAGTGAACGAGGACCTGAATCTGCCGAGGGCGCTCGCGGTGCTGTGGGATCTGGTCAGGAGCAACCTGCCGCCTGCCACGCTGAAGGCGACCGTCGACAGCTTCGATGCGGTGCTGGGTCTCGGGTTGCGCGACTGGCGGCCGGTTGCGTTCGACGTTCCGGAACATGTTGGCGTGTTGCTCGGTGAGCGTGAGCGCGCGCGGGCGGACAAGGACTGGGCGCAAGCCGACCGGATCCGGGAAGCGTTGAGCGCCGAGGGCTGGAGAGTCGAGGACACGCCGGAAGGGCAACGTCTGTTCGGCATGGCGATGGGTTCGAGCGATACAGGCGGTCCGCCGCGGTAAAGCGCGCGGGCTGCTTACATCGGAAGATCCTGTAGCAGGGCATCCACCCGGCGGCCGTGATCAGCGTGGCCGCCGGAATCGTCGGCACCCGCGCCTGCGGCCCGTTTTCCTCGGTTGGCATATCATCGCGCTTTGGCCGCGTCGGCACCGTTGTCGCGCGCACGCGTCGGCGTGCGCAGTCGTTTCTCGAACGGTACCGGCGCGCAGCGCCGACCGCCGAGACCTCGATGACCGACTCCGTGCCCGACTCCAGTCCTTTATCCCCGTTACCCGCCAACCTGTTCCGCCACGCCCCGTTCCAGCGTTTCTGGGGCACGCGCGTCATGTCTTCCCTGGCTTTCCAGATCCTGTCGGTTGCCATCGGCTGGTACGTCTACGCGCTCACGCACAGCGCATTCGCGCTCGGTCTCGTCGGCCTCGCGCAGTTCGTGCCCATGTTCGCGCTGACGCTCGTCGTCGGGCAGGTGGCCGACCGCTACGATCGCCGGCGCATCGCGACGATCTGCCAGGGCGTCGAGGCGCTGGCTGCCGGCGTGTTCCTGCTCGGTGCCACGCAAGGGTGGCTGGCCGCACCGGCCGTATATGCGCTCGCGGCGATCGTCGGCACGGCCCGCGCGTTCGAATCGCCGTCGGTGTCGTCGCTGCTGCCGGCCGTCGTGCCGCGTACCGATCTGCCGCGCGCGACCGCGCTGTCGACGTCCGCGAACCAGGCCGCGCAGATCCTCGGGCCTGCGTTCGGCGGGCTGCTGTACGGCGTCGGCGCGCCCGCCGCGTTCGGCACGAGCGTCGTCGCGTTCGCGATCGCGGCGGTGCTGAGCGGCACGATTCCGCTGCGCAGTGCGCCGCCCGCCCGCGAGCCGGTCACGCTGCGCTCGGTGTTTTCGGGCGTCGCGTTCATCCGGCGGGAGCCGGCGATTCTCGGCGCGCTGTCGCTCGACCTGTTCGCGGTGCTGTTCGGTGGCGCAACCGCGCTGCTGCCGATCTACGCGCGCGACATCCTGCAGGTCGGCCCGTGGGGGCTTGGTGCGCTGCGTGCGGCGCCCGCGGTCGGTGCGCTCGCGGGCACGCTGTGGCTCACGCGGTTCCCGCTGAAGGGGCGGCCGGGCCGCGCGATGTTCGGTGGTGTGATCGCGTTCGGCATCGCGACGATCGTGTTCGGGTTGTCACGGCACTTCACGCTGTCGCTCGTGGCGCTGGCCGCGCTCGGCGCGTCGGACGTCGTCAGCGTCGTCGTGCGGCTGTCGCTCGTGCAACTGCGTACGCCCGACGACATGCTCGGGCGCGTGAGCGCGGTCAATTCGCTGTTCATCGGTACGTCGAACCAGCTCGGCGAATTCGAGTCGGGCGTGACGGCCGCATGGTGGGGCGCGCCGGCGGCGATCGTCGTGGGCGGTGCCGCGACGATTCTGGTCGCGCTCACGTGGATGCGGTTGTTCCCGCAACTGCGGAACATGACTTCGCTCGAGCGCGAGCGCTGAAGCAATACCGACGCCGTTTCATGTCCGTGTATTTCAAAATACATTCGACAACGCGTTCCAGCGGCTCAATGCCGGCGGCGCCGATGCGCAGGAGGGCTGACGAACCTGCACAAGGGTGTCGGGATGAGTATCGGCCGGGTGCGGCTCGTCGATACGCTCGCGGGTGCGCTGATCCTGCTGTCGCTGACGGGCGTGCTGCCGTGGACGGAACTGAACAGTCGCAAGACGGTTGGTGTGGTGCTCGCGATCGTGTGGGCGGCCGGCGCGTAACGGCTGACGGTCAGGCGCCTGCGTCGCGCGCGACCCGCACGGCCGTGCCGTAGCAGATGACTTCCGTGACGCCCGCCCCGATCTCGGTCGAGTCGTAGCGCATCGCGACGATCGCATTCGCGCCGAGCTTGCGCGCGTCGCCGAGCATCTTGTCGAACGCCTGCTGGCGCGCCTTCTCGCACAGCGACGTATACAGCGTGATGTTGCCGCCGAAGAGGGTTTGCAGCGACGCGCCGAACGAGCCGACGATCGAGCGCGAGCGCACGATGATGCCCTGTGCGACCCCGAGCGAGCGGATGGTCGTGTGGCCGGGCAGGTCGAACGCGGTCGTGACGCGCTCGGGTGTGAGATCGTCGAACGAGCGGGAGATATCGGTCATGGCATTGCACCGTTTTGCTGAAGTGAGCGGATGACGATTCTATCCGGAACGGCAAACGGGCTCGGCCGGGTTCGAACGGGCGCGCCCGCACCACGCGCCCGTGCCACTGCCCCCGGCCGTCGCCGGGTCAACGCTTGACGGTCGCGCTGCCGTTCCCGCCGAGATCGACCGCGTAGGCCAGCGCCAGCTTGCCGAACTTCAGCGCATGATTCGCCTGCCGATCCGAATTCTCCAGCGTGTCGTTCACGGTATGGATATACGGGCTGTCGTTCTGGTCGGCCTCGAACGGGAACGACGCCGGATAGCCTTGCGCATTCCACGACGCGTGATCCGAGCACGCATACCCGCACTGCGACGTGCCGATCGCGAGTTCCGGCAGGTACGTCTTCGCCAGATTCGTCAGGTAGGTGTTCTGCGACGCGTTCGTGTAGTCGGTGATCAGGTAGATATCCTTCGGATCGCCCTTGTAGTTCGTCATGTCGAGCTGCAGCACGCCGACCACGTTCGCATTTTGCGCGCGGAACTGCTTCGCGATCGCTTTCGAGCCGAGCAGCCCGGCTTCCTCGGCTGCGTACCCGACGAACTTGATCGTCCGCTTCGGCTTGTAGTTGTTCGCCAGCAGCACGCGCAGCGCTTCGGTAAGGCTGGCGATGCCCGACGCATCGTCGTCCGCGCCGGGCGAGCGCGTGTTTTCCGTCGTGCGGCCGACCGTCGAATCGAGGTGGCCGCCCAGCACGACGGTGCCCGCGGCCGGATCGCTGCCGCGAATCGTCAGGATCACCGATTTCTGCGGAAAGCCGGTGTGCGTGAACTGTTCGACGGTGATGTCGGCGCGCGACCCCGCCAGCTGCTTCCACTGCAGTGCGAGCCAGTCCGACGCGGCGACGCCGTGCGACGTCGTGTAGTAGCGGTTCGTGAAGCCGGACAGCGACGTGATCGTGCCGACGATGTTGCTGGCCTGCAGCTGCTGGATCCACGTGCCGATCTGCGGCGCGTTCGATACCTTGTACACGGAGGCGGCGGCCTGTTTTGCGAGCGTCGGCGGCAACGGCTGCAGTGCCTGGCGTGCTTCGTCGAACGAGTCGTGCACGACGTAGCCGGGCCCGTGGCCGCGCGCATGGTGGACGGCGAGGGCCAGTTCGCCGAGTCGTGAATCGTCGATTGAGACGACGTGAACGGTTTCGCGGCGCGCGGCGCCGTCGGCTGTCTTGCCCGCGTCGAGGGTCGCGCTGTACTGCGCGGTGGCGCCGGCGTCGATGAGTTGCAACTGGCGGAACGCCGCGTCGCCGAGTGTGATCCACACCGGCGTCGCATGCGCGGCGGCGGTCAGCAGCATGCCGCCCAGCGCGGCGCTCAGGCGGGTCAGTTTCAGAGTAGGCATGTTCGATCTCGTGAGGATGGCGATGTCGAGGAAGAGGGCGCGCCGCAGGTCGTGCGAGGTGCCCCCGCCTGCTGCGGAATTACGATTTCTTCGGTACGGTCACGCCGTACGTGCAACTCTGGTTGTACGCATTGCCGATCGCGGTCAGCTGCGCGCTGCTGTAGCCGAGCGCGGACGCAGCCGTCAGCACGGCCTGCGCGGCGGCCTTCTGGTTGGTCGAGCTGTTGGTCATCGACAACCCTTTCAGGAATGCCTTGTCCATTGCCTGCGCACCGATCGCGTCGCGTGCGACGAGGTTGCACGACGCCCAGTACTGGCCGGCCGTATGGATCTCCGCGCCGCGTGCCTGCGCATAGGTGCGCCCGACGTTCCAGTTGGTCACGCGGCCGCCCCAGAACTCGTTGTGGCCGTCCCAGTTGTAGACCCAGTGGTATTGCGCATCCGACGGGCTCCACTGGTTGAAGTCGCGGCTGTACGCGGCGGCGAGATAGTCGCCGGTGCCTTCCGACAGCCCTTCCTGTTGCGACAGGCCGCCGTTCGTCACCCAGTCGTGGATGCCGTGGCCGAGCTCGTGGATCACGACGTCCGCATCCTCGGCATCGTCGACGCCGCCTTGCCCGAAGGTCAGCCGGCCGCTGCTCGACGAATACGACGAATTGTCGTCGCCCGATTCGCCGTGCGGGTCGTACTGCACGCCGCCGGTGTACTGGTACGGCAACGCCTTGATGCCGAGCGTCTGGTTCACGTAACGCAGGAACGTATCGATGTGGTAGTACGCGTTCACGGCCTCGAAATACAGGTTGCCGCGCGTGAATTCGAACGTGGGCGTCGACTGCACGGGGCACGCTTTGTCGAGCGGCGCATCGAAATCGACGCACGACGCGTACGGGCCCGTCAGCGAATACCGCCCTCCCGACTGCGCGAGTTCCTTCAACGTCACGCGCACGCGTGCGGCGGTGAGCTGCGACGAATCGGCGTCGTTGCTGTCCTTGTAGCCCGTGCTGCCGTAGCTGCTCTTGGTCGGCGACAGCGGGTCGGGCCGGAACACGAAGCCCGTGCCGTCGGTCGCGTAGAACGCCTTGTCCTCGGCGCGCAGCACGTCGCCGCTGCCCGAGTCGATCAGCAGTTCCCAGTCGCCTTTCGGGCCGTCGTTCGGGCGGCCGCGCACTTTCCACGCGGTATGCGTGCCGGTCTTGTCGACGAACGCGACGAGCTGCGCATCCAGGTTCGTGAAGCCGCTCACGCCGAGATACGCGCGGGCGCGGTCGAGCGCCTGCTGCTGGTCGACGGCTTGCGACTTGCGCGACGTCGCGACCACGCCGTTGATGGTGTTGCTCGCGACGTACAGGATGCGGCCGTCCTTCGCGACCGTCACCGCGATATCGCTGCCGTACACGGGCAAGCCGGCTGCCTGTTGCTGCAGGCGCACGACGGTGAAATCGGCGTCGTTGCGCTCCGACGTGACGACGAGGCTCGCGAGCGCGGTCGCATCGAGCCCGAGCTGCGCGGCTTGCGACGCGACGAAGTCGCGCGCGGTGGCGGCGGGTGTCGTGGCGGTTTTCTTCGCGCGATACGCGGGGTTGTACAGCGTGACGGCGACGCCGTCCGCGCGGAACTGCCCGGCGGCCGTATCGGCCTTGGCGGCCGGCGGCGCGACGCCGCGCGTCAGGCTTTCGCGCAGGCTCGTTGCTTGCGGGTTCGAGACTTTCGTATCGGCCGCGGTGCCGCCGACGATGCCGAAACCGAGCGCGAGACCCAGGGCGAGCGGCAGTGCTTTGCGTGATGTCTGCATACGTGATCCTCATCTCAACGGTTGGATACGCCCGCGCGTTCGTGGCGCGCAGGCACGACACGGCCCGCGCGCCGGCTCGATGGAGCCGGTGCGGCGAAGCGGTGTTGGGAGCGTCGACTGACTAAGGAAACCTAAATGTCAGGTCGAAAAGAAGCAGACGGGGGAAGAGCGGGGAGCGCAGGCGAAGCAGCGAACGGCAGGCAGGTGCGGCGACGGCGAAGCGAGCATCGTCATGTCATACCCCTCGGATCGGATCGATATCGGTTGATGGCCCGCGTGGCGCGACGCACGCCGAGCGGCGGCATGCGTGTCGTTAGGCTGCCTATCTAACTTTTTTTGGTATGTTACAGAATATTTTCAACGACATTCCAATTTATTTTCGACGACCGCTTCGGTCCGTCGATCAATCACCGGCATTGTGCAGCGAGCGGCGGGAAACGCTGCCGGAACGTGCAATACCGCGCTGGATTGTGCTTGAATCCGGCGACGATCAGCGTGTCGCACGCCGGTCGTTGCGCGGGCTCAGCCCGAATCGCGCGCGATACGTGCGCGAGAAGTGCGACGGCGATTCGAACCCGCACGCGACGCAAACCGATGTGATGCTCATGTCCGTCTGCTGCAGCAGTTCACGCGCGCGATCGAGGCGCAGGTTCAGGTAGAAATGCGTCGGCGTGTCGTTCAGCGTGGCGCTGAACAGCCGTTCGAGCTGGCGGCGCGTGATCGACACCTCCTGCGCGAGCGCATCGGAGCCGAGCGGGGTTTCCATGTGCCGCTGCATCGTGCCGATCACCTGGATCAGCTTGCGGTTGTGCACGCCGTAGCGTGCGGCGATCTCGAGCCGCTGGCTGTCGGAGCGCTGCCGGATCCGGCTGACGACGAACTGCTCGGAGATCGCCGCCGCGAGATCGGCGCCGTGCCGCCGCCCGATCAGGTCGAGCATCATGTCGATCGATGCGGTGCCGCCTGCGCACGTGATGCGCCGGTCGTCGATCTCGAACAGCTCCTGCGTCGCGTTCAGGCCGGGGTAGCGTTCGCGGAACGCGGCCAGTGCTTCCCAGTGCAGCGTGAGCGGCTGAGACGCGTCGAACAGCCCGGCTTCCGCGAGCACGAAGCTGCCCGTGTCGATGCCGCCGAGCGTTGCACCATGACGGTGCTGGCGGCGCAGCCAGTCGCCGATCGCGCGCGTGTAGCACACGAGCGGATCGAAACCCGCGACGACGAACACCGTATCGACCTTGTCGACCTCCGCGCACGCTGCCTCGGCGGCGACCGGAATGCCGTTGCTCGCCGCGACGGGCGCGCCGTCGGCGCTGATCACGTGCCAGCGATAGAGCTCGGTGCGAAAGCGGTTCGCGACGCGCAGCGGCTCGACCGCGGACATGAAGCCGAGTGCGGAGAAGCCGGGCAGCAGCAGGAAATGGAAATCCTCGGGCATCGGGGCAGGAGATGGAATCCGGTAGTCGTCGCGCATCGTGCGGGGCGGCGAGCGGACGGGCATGCGCCGTGGCCGGTTCGCGCGCGCCGAACGGTCAGCGGAAGATTATCGCGGGTTTTGCGGGGGCTCAGCGCGTTTTTGCGTCGCGCACGGCCCGGCGCGCGGTGGCCGACGGCAACTCGCCGAACTGCGCCTTGTACGCGTTCGCGAAATGCCCGAGATGAATGAAGCCCCAGCGCGCGGCGGCGTCGCTGATCGGCAGTTCGGCCTGCCGCGTATCGAGCAGCATCCGCCGTACTTGCGACAGGCGCAGCGAGCGCACGTAATGCAACGGGCTGGTCTGCACGACCGACTGGAAGCTGTTCTGCATCGTGCGCCGGCTCACGCGCAATTGCGTGCACAGGCTCAGCACGTCGACCGGCGCTTCGGGATGGCCGATCACGTAGTCGTGCACGCGGCGCACGATGTCGGCGCGACAGGCGTGCGTGAGGCGGTTCGAAGGCTCGGGAATCCGGTACGTGAGGAGATCGACGAGCACGTTGCCGATCTCGCCGCGCAGTTCGCGTTGCGCGCGTGCGTCACGGTAGGTATTGGGTGCCGACAGCACGCGCTCGAGTTGCGTGGCGACCTGCACGCTCGCGCGCATCAGCACGGCGGTGGGCATGTCGACGACACCGCGCCGCAACGCGGCTTCGTCGACGCGCACGTCGGCCGCATCCTCGACCTGCTGCATCAGCGCGCGATCGGCGACGACACCGATCAGCGACATGTCGTCGGGCGAATGCAGCTCGAACGGCGCACCGCCGCGCGCCATCACCATCGTGCCGCGCTCGATGCGCGCGCCGCCGAATGCGAATGTGCCGGAGCCGGTGAGCGGCATGCCGAACACCGTATGGTCATGCGGCAATCTTCCGCGCTGGATGATGCGAACGTTGGCGGTTTCCTGGAACAACTGCATGCCGTCCAGCACCGCATGCTTGACCGCGCTTCGATACGCGCCGGAGCCGATCTGGTCGTAGCGCTGGTGCCAGCCGCGCAGCGCCTCGGCATGCCGGTCCGCGTTGTCGAACCTCTCGTGAAACACGAACACAGCGCCTCCGGGTGCGTCGATCAGGACCGCGCAAGATTAAACCGACCGCGTGGTCGGCGCAATACGGGGGAGCGCTATTCCGCGCGCATTCGTCAGAGGGTCGGAAGCCTCCGGCCGGCGCGGCTTTCAGGCGGTTTTCCAATATCCCGAATCGGCACGCACGCGGTGCCGGTCCGGGTGCTGACCGGATTTATTGTCGAACTACAGTCGCCCCACATCACGTGATTCCCCAACTGGAGGCGACATGAGGACAAGGCGACGAACCGCGGTGCTCGCGGCGACGCTGGCGTTCGCGGCGGCATGGGTCGGCGGCGCGAACGCGACGGAAAAGCCGGAGGAACTGGTCGTGCAGAAGATGCCGCCATGGCATCCGCACGAGGTCTATATCGTCGACATCTCGATGCCGTCGATGACCGACGGACGCATCTACGTGTACGACGCCGATGCGAGGAAGCTGCTCGGCCAGATCGACGGCGGCTTCGGCCCCGGCTTCGCGATTTCGCCCGACCACAGGACGAGCTTCGTCGCGACGACCTACTTCTCGCGCGGCTCGCACGGCACACGTACCGACGTCGTCGAGATGACCGACAACACGACGCTCGATCACGCGGGCGAGATCGTGATTCCGGCGAAGCATGCGCAGCATGTGCCGTCGCCGTACAACACCGCGTTCAGCGCGGACGGCAAGCGGTTGTACGTCGCGAACATCACGCCGGCCGCTTCGATGACGGTGATCGACGCGGTGTCGAAGCAGGTGCTGTCGGAGATCGACACGGCGGCCTGCGTGCTCGCCTATCCGTCGGGCAACGACCGCTTCACCGCGCTGTGCGAAAGCGGCAAGGCGTTGACCGTCACGCTCGATGCGAACGGCAAGGAAGCGAAGCGCACGATGTCGGATGCGTTCATCGACGTCGACAAGGATCCGGCGTTCGTGAACGCGTCGCGCTACAAGGGCGACTACCTGTTCACGACGTATGGCGGCAACGTGCGCAGCGCGGATTTCAGCGGCGACAAGCCCGCGTTCGGCAAGCCGTGGCCGCTCTTGACGGATGCCGAGCGCGCCGAAGGCTGGCGCCCGGGCGGCATGCAGCAGACGGCCGTGCAGGCCAGGCAGAACCGCTACTACGTGCTGATGCACCAGGGCGGCGACGGCTCGCACAAGGATCCCGGCACGCAGGTGTGGGTGTATGACCTGAAGTCGAAGCAGCGTATCGCGCGCTGGGATCTCGCGCAGCAGAAGGTCGATCCGCTCGTGTCGATCCAGGTCAGCGAGGACGACAAGCCGCTGTTCTACGGGCTGACGGCGACGTCCGACCTCGTCGTGATGGATGCGCGCACCGGCAAGCTGCAGAACGTCGAGAAGCAGATCGGCAACACGTCGTCGCTGCTCGTCAACCCGTGAGGCCGCGATGACGCTCGATCCCGTACTTGCCACCAGCGCGCAGGCCGGCGCCGCCGTCGTCGTGCTGCTCGGCGCGTTCGCGAAGATGCGCCGGCCCGCCGCGTTCAGCCAGGCGCTCGCCGGCTACCGGCTGTTGCCCGACGCGCTGACCGCGCCCGTCGCGTTCGCGATTCCGCTCGCGGAAGCCGTCGGCGCCGCGGCGCTGCTGTTTCCGGATACGCGCACGGCCGGCGCGATCGGCCTGATCGCGTTGCTCGTGGCCTTCGCCGCCGCGATTGCGATCAATCTGCTGCGCGGCCACACCGACATCGACTGCGGCTGTTCCGGCTTCGCGGCGGCGCGTGCGGACGCACCGCGCGGCATCGGCTGGCTGCACGTCGGGCGCGCACTGCTGCTCGCCGCGCTGGCCGCGACCGCGCTCGTCGAGCCGGGCGCTCGCGCGGTCGTGTGGTTCGACTACCTGACACTGTTCTTCTCCGTGCTGCTGATCGTCTGCGCGCTGCTCACCGTCGACGTGCTGCTCGCCAACGACCCGCGCCTTTCCCACCTGAGGAATTCATGATGCAAACCGCTCTCACCGTTTCCACCGCCCTGCTGTGGGTGGCCGTCCTCGCGCTCGGCGCAATCTGCCTCGCGCTCGTGCGCCAGATCGGCATCCTGTACGAACGCATCATGCCGGCCGGCGCATTGATGATCGACAAGGGGCCGGCGGTCGGCGCGATCGCGCCGACGTTCGAACTGACCGACATTCGCGGCGCGCAGGTGAAGGTCGGCGGCTTCGATGCGTCGGGCAAGGCGACGCTGCTGTTCTTCCTGTCGCCGACGTGCCCCGTCTGCAAGAAGTTGCTGCCGCTGCTGCCGTCGCTGCAGGCGAGCGAAGCGACGCCGGTGAACATCGTGCTCGCGAGCGACGGCGATGTCGACGAACACACGCGCTTCGCGCGCAAGCACGACCTCGGGCGCTTCCCGTACGTGCTGTCGCAGGAGCTCGGCCTCGCGTACCAGATCGGCAAGCTGCCGTACGCGGTGCTGCTCGACGAAACCGGCACGGTGCGCGCGAAGGGGCTCGTCAACACGCGCGAGCATCTCGAGAGCCTGTTCGAAGCGAAGGAGCGCGGCGTCGCATCGCTGCAGCAGTTCGTGCACGGCGATCATGGCCACGACCACGACGCACGCGCGCAGCACGCATGACCGGCCGCACCTCTTTCAACGTCAAGGGAGAACAACGACATGGGCCTGTTTGATTCATGGTTCGAGCGGTCGGCGCGCGGCGTCGCGCAGCACAGTTCGCGGCGCAGCGCGATGGCGAAGCTCGGCAAGGTGCTGGTGGGATCGGCGATGCTGCCGCTGCTGCCCGTCGACCGCACCGCGTATGCGGCCGATGCGGCATCGGGCGCGTCCGCCGCGTCCGGCGGCGCCGCATCGGCGGCAAGCGACGATCCGATGAGCTGCGACTACTGGAAATACTGCGCGATCGACGGCTGGCTGTGCAGTTGCTGCGGCGGCACGTCGAGCAGTTGCCCGCCGGGCACGACGCCTTCACCGATCACGTGGATCGGCACGTGCCGGAACCCGCACGACGGTTCGGACTACATCGTGTCGTACAACGACTGCTGCGGCAAGACATCGTGCGGCAAATGCTTCTGCAACCGCAACGAGCGCGAGAAGCCGCTGTACAAGCTGTCGCTGAACAACGACATCAACTGGTGCATGGCCAACGGCAATTCGAACTATCACTGTTCGGTTTCGGTTCTGCTGGGAGCGGCGAAGCAATGAAAGGGAAGCAAGCGGGAAAGTTCGTCATCGCATGCATGACGGCCGTGGCGGGCTTCGTATTGGCGGGCGCCGCCGGCGCGCAGGAAACCGTGCATTACCCGGCCGGCAAGAGCCGGTTCGACGCGCAGTGCGCGGTGTGTCATCAGGCGGGCGGCAAGGGGCAGGACGGCCTTGCGCCGCCGCTGACCGAGTATCCGGGCAAGTACGCGACGGCCGAGGCGGGGCGTGCGCAACTGGTCGCGACGCTGCTGCACGGGATGTTCGGCGAGATCAAGGTGCGCGACAAGACCTACAACTTCAAGATGCCGTCGTTTGCGAGCGCGAGCGATGACGACATCGCGCACGTGCTCAACTACGTCGTGTTTGATCTCAACGCACAGCATGGTGACGCGAAGCCGTTTACGGCGGCCGATATCCGCGCGGCGCGTGCGAAGGTGATGGACGGCACGGCCGTTCATGCGCAACGCGAAGTCGTCATCAAGGGGCTCGGCCTGTGACGCTCGCGTGCGCGCCCCGTATTGGCGACGCCGCGGCCCGCGCGCGGTGTGCGGTGTCGTCGCGGCTCGGCAGCGTATCGCGTCGACTGTCGTCGTGGCTGATGCTGGCCGGAGCAGTCGCGGGTTCGACCGCGGCACCCGTGCATGCCGAAGGCGCGGCCGACGCGGCGCTCGCGCGGCAGCACTGGGTGCTCAACTGCATGGGCTGCCACACGGCGACGGGCGATGTTATCCCCGGCAAGGTACCGCCGCTCGCCAACTCGCTCGGCTATTTCACGCATCTGCCGGCCGGGCGCGAGTACGTGATGCGCGTGCCCGGCGCGTCGAACTCGGCGCTGTCGGACCAGGACCTCGCTGACGTGCTCAACTGGGTACTGACCACCATGAACCGCGACGCACTGCCGCGCGACTTCAAGCCTTATACGGCCGCCGAAGTCGCCGCGCACCGCCGTCCCGCCTTGTCCGACGTCGCGACCGTGCGCGCCGGCCTCGTTCGCGCGTTGCAGGCGCGCGGGATCGACGGTGTCACGGATCGCTATTGACCGACTCATTCAGGAAATCGAGGAATCAAGAAGATGGAGACGAACGAACAGTTCCCGCTGCTCGATGCCACGCGCGCGTTTCTCGCGAAGCCGAAGAAGATGCTGATCGGTGCCGAGTGGCGCGATGCGGCGTCGGGCCGCCAGCTCGACGTCGTGAACCCGGCCGACGGCACCGTGCTCGCACGGGTGCCCGAAGCGGACGAGCACGACGTGCAGCAGGCCGTCGCGGCCGCGCGGAGCGCATTCGACGCGGGGCCGTGGCGCACCGCGAAAACTACCGAGCGCGAGCGTCTGCTGCTCGCGCTCGCCGACCTGATCGACGCGAACGCGCGCGAGCTGGCCGAGATCGAGTCGCTCGACAACGGCAAGCCCGTGATGGTGGCGCAGGGGCTCGATGTCGCGATGGCCGCGCAGTGCTTCCGCTACATGGCCGGCTGGGCGACGAAGATCGAAGGCAGCGTGATCGACGCGGGCATGCCTTACATGCCGGACAGCGAGATCTTCACCTATACGCGCAAGGAACCCGTCGGCGTGGTCGGTGCGATCATTCCGTGGAATTTCCCGCTGCTGATGGCCGCGTGGAAGCTTGCGCCCGCACTGGCCACGGGCTGCACCGTGGTGTTGAAGCCCGCGGAAGATACGCCGCTCAGCGCGTTGCGACTCGGCGAGCTGATTCAGGCGGCCGGCTTTCCCGACGGCGTCGTCAATATCGTCACCGGTTACGGCCACACGGCCGGCGCCGCGCTGTCGCGCGATCCGCGCATCGACAAGATCGCGTTCACGGGCTCGACGCAGACTGGCAAGACGATCGGCCACGCGGCGCTCGACAACATGACGCGGATGTCGCTCGAACTCGGCGGCAAGTCGCCGGTGATCGTGCTGCCCGACGTCGATCCCGACAAGGCCGCAGTGGGCGTGGCGAACGCGATCTTCTTCAACCAGGGGCAGGTGTGCACGGCCGGGTCGCGCGCGTACATCCATGCGTCGGTGTTCGACGACGTGATCGAGCGCGTCGCGAAGATCGCCGCGAGCCTGAAGATCGGCCCGGGGATGGACCCGTCGACGCAGATCGGCCCGCTCGTCTCGGCGAAGCAGCGCCAGCGCGTGTGCGGCTATATCGACTCGGGCTTCGGCGAGGGTGCGCGCGCCGCCGCGGGCGGCCGCGCGATCGACGGCCCCGGCTTCTTCGTCGAACCGACCGTGCTGGTCGACACGACGCAGGCGATGCGCGTCGTGCGCGAGGAGATCTTCGGGCCGGTGCTCGTCGCGATGCCGTTCGACGACGTCGAGACGGCCGTGCAGCTCGCCAACGACACACCGTACGGCCTCGGCGCGAGCATCTGGTCGAACGATCTTTCCGCGATCCACAAGCTGATCCCGCGCATCGCGGCCGGCACGGTGTGGGTCAACTGCCACTCGCTGCTCGACAACGCGATGCCGTTCGGCGGGATGAAGCAGTCGGGTTTCGGTCGCGAACTCGGCCGCGCGGTGATCGACCAGTACACGGAAAGCAAGTCGGTGATGATGAACTACGCGTGAGCGTCGCGGCGGGTGCGCGCGTTGCCGGCGGTTCGGCAACGCACGCGCACGCGGCAGCGACGCGAGACGTCGTCACGCGCGAACCAGCACCACCCCGAGAATGAGGCACGCCGCGCCGGCCAGGCGGATCGGGCTGGCCGCATGCTGCTGGATGCCGAGTACGCCGAAGTGGTCGAACACGAGCGCGCCGGTCATCTGCCCGACGACGATCAGCGCGAGCGTCGTCGCGGCGCCCAGTCGCGGCACCATCAGGATCGCGATGCCGACGAACACCGCGCCGAAAATTCCGCCGGTCCAGCTGAACCATGACGCGGCACCGGTAATGGTGCCGGTGCCGCTCAAGCGCGGATGCGGGGACAGCAGCGCAACGACGAGCATCGCGGCGAGGCCGACGAGGTAGCTGACCGAGCCGGCCCACCACGGCGAGCCGAGCTGCGCACGGAGATTGGCGTTGAGCACCTGTTGCAACGCCACGCTGACGCCGGCGGCAACGACCAGCAGATAGGACAGGAGAGTAGTCACGACGAGGCAGGCTCCGGCGAAGTAGCCGTGACGGCGGCTCCGGCACGGCAGGCTTCCATTCTGGAAAGCGCGACGGTATAACGCAAATATCAAATCGGGCGCTTATCCATCTCTTTTCGGCATGCCATCCCTGAGGCAAATCCAGTATTTCCTGACCGTGGCCGATCTCGGCGGCTTCACGCCGGCCGCGAGCGCGCTCCACGTCGCGCAGTCGGCGCTCAGCCGGCAGATCGGTCAACTGGAAGACGAGCTGGGGTTTCCGCTGTTCGACCGGGAGCCGCGGGGTGTGCGGCTCACGCCCGCCGGCGCGCTCTATCGCGATCGCGTGGCGTCGATTCCGGCGACCCTGACCGCCGCGGCCGACGAGGGCGCGCAGTTGTCGCGCGGCGAAGCGGGGGTCTTGCGGCTTCTGCATTCGAGCACCGTCCCCGTCGGCAGCCTGATGCCGGTGCTCGAGCGCTTCATGCGCGCGTGCCCGGGCGCGCGGATCGATCTCGACCGCGCGTCGTCCGAGGATCAGGTGCAGGAGATCGCGAACGGCAACGCCGATATCGGGATCGTTCGTTTGCCGGTGCTGCGCCGCGATCCGCGCGTGCGCTTCGTCGAGCTCGCGGCCGAGCGCTTGTGCGCGGCGGTGCCGGCCGCTCATCCGCTGGCGGGCCGCAAGCGTATTGCGATCTCGCGGCTGCGGGACGAGCCGTTCGTATCGGCCGTGTATCGGGAGCGGGGCGGGCTCGCACGCGTCGTGATCGATCTTTGCCTGAAGCGCGGATTCGTGCCGGCGACCGCCAGGATCGTGTCGCCGAAGACGTCGATGCTGAATCTCGTCGCGGCCGGACAGGGCGTCGCGATCGTGCCGGAGCGGATGGCGAGTCTCGGGATCGACGGGGTCGTCTTCGTGCCGATCTCGGATGACGACGCCAAGTCGGTGTGCGCGCTGGTGCTGCCGGTCGAGCCGACGGTGCTGGCGGACGCGTTCGTGCGGGTGATCGGGGCATAAAAAAAACGCCAACCCGTCACGGGTTGGCGTTTCGCCTGGCGATGACCGGTATCAGAACTGGTTCATCGTGTTGTCCTTGCCTGCCGCCTTCAGCGCTGCTTCACCGCTGAAGTATTCCTTGTGATCGTCACCGATGTCCGAGCCGGACATGTTCTGGTGCTTCACGCAGGCGATACCCTGGCGGATTTCCTTGCGCTGCACGCCGGCCACGTAGCCCAGCATGCCCTGGTCGCCGAAGTATTCCTTGGCCAGGTTGTCGGTCGACAGCGCGGCGGTGTGGTACGTCGGCAGCGTGATCAGGTGATGGAAGATGCCGGCTTCACGCGATGCGTCGGCCTGGAACGTACGGATCTTCTCGTCGGCCAGCTTGGCCAGTTCCGTCTCGTCGTATTCCACGCTCATCAGCTGCGCACGGTCGTAGGCCGACACGTCCTTGCCCTCGGCCTTCATCGCGTCGTACGCCTGCTGACGGAAGTTCAGCGTCCAGTTGAACGACGGGCTGTTGTTGTACACCAGCTTCGCGTTCGGGATGACCTTGCGGATCTCGCTGACCATGCCGCCGATCTGGGCGATGTGCGGCTTTTCGGTTTCGATCCACAGCAGGTCGGCGCCGTTCTGCAGCGACGTGATGCAGTCGAGCACGCAGCGCGCTTCGCCCGTGCCGGCGCGGAACTGGAACAGGTTGCTCGGCAGGCGCTTCGGACGCAGCAGCTTGCCGTCGCGCTTGATGACGACGTCACCGTTGCCGAGTTGGTCGGCCGACAGTTCTTCGCAGTCGAGGAACGCGTTGTACTGGTCGCCCAGGTCGCCCGGCGTGTTGGTCACGGCGATCTGCTTGGTCAGGCCGGCGCCCAGCGAGTCGGTACGGGCCACGATGATGCCGTCGTCCACGCCCAGTTCCAGGAACGCGTAGCGGATCGCGCGGATCTTCGCGAGGAAATCCTCGTGCGGCACGGTGACCTTGCCGTCCTGGTGGCCGCACTGCTTCTCGTCGGACACCTGGTTTTCGATCTGGATGCAGCATGCGCCTGCTTCGATGAACTGCTTGGCCAGCAGGTACGTGGCTTCCGCGTTGCCGAAACCGGCGTCGATGTCGGCGATGATCGGCACGACGTGCGTGACGTGGTTGTCGATCTTGTCCTGGATCGCTGCCTTCGCGGTCGCGTCCTTGGCGGCGTCGAGTTCGCGGAACAGGCCGCCCAGTTCACGGGCGTCGGCCTGGCGCAGGAACGTGTACAGCTCGCGGATCAGCGCGCTGACCGAAGTCTTTTCGTGCATCGACTGGTCCGGCAGCGGGCCGAACTCGGAACGCAGCGCAGCGACCATCCAGCCCGACAGGTACAGGTAGCGGCGTTCGGTGCTGTTGAAGTGCTTCTTGATGGAGATCATCTTCTGCTGGCCGATGAAGCCGTGCCAGCAACCCAGCGACTGCGTGTACTTGGCCGGATCGGCGTCATAGGCGGCCATGTCGGCGCGCATGATCTTCGCGGTGTACTTGGCGATGTCCAGGCCCGTCTTGAACTTGTTCTGGGCACGCATGCGGGCGGCGTACTCGGGGCTGATCGCATTCCACGCGCTGCCGTGGTTTTCCTTCAAACCGGCAACTGCCTTGATGTCGTCTTGATACTGGGCCATGTCAATCTCCTGGGAGCAAAGCGCGTTTGAGTAACGGGTTGAGCGTGTCCGCTACGTCTGTCGAAGCGGACTGCATGGGATAAATAGTAACGCCGCCCATCGAGCTTTTGACGATGTCTTATATAAGACATAAGACATTATTTTTTCTTGTTTTTCAATGAGATACGTTGAGATTTTTGCAATGCAAAACAAGTTTTCAAGCGACGAAAAGGCGGCGGCGCCGGAATTCGGCGTAGATTCCGCAATACGAAACGCTCTTTCGGCTGCTGGAGGCCGGGCCAGCTTCACACGTGCCCGTGACACGCGTTCGTCGACGCGGCGCAAGCGGCGCTGAACCGCAGCCGCAGCGGCATGCCGTTTCGTCCGGGTCGAATCGAAAGCGTCGCGCCGCATGTGGTCAAGCTGAATCCATCGGAAATGCGCGCGAAAACCCCGCCTATCAAGCTTCTGAAGAAACCTAGTGGTTTCCACTCATAGTCGCAAACAGTCAAGAACAGGTCGCCGCCGGTCTTCTCGAGGCCAATATGGCTCGTTACTTTTACTCCCACGATGCAGGCCGGGCACACCCCGCGCACCGGCTGCCGCGAGTCAAACCGGGAGGAAACGAACCATGAAGTCGACGAAGATCGCCGCGCTTGCCGCGGCCGTGCTGGCGACCGGCGCGTTCACGCACGCGGCGCAGGCCGAAACGGATGCCGCGACTTGCCGCACCGTGCGTTTCGCGGATATCGGCTGGACCGACATCACGTCGACCACGGCGCTCGCGTCGACCGTGTTCGAGGCGCTTGGCTACAAGCCGACCACGACGATCGCGTCGGTGCCGATCTCGTTCGCCGGCCTGAAGAGCAAGCAGCTCGACATATCGCTCGGCTACTGGTGGCCCGTGCAGCAGAAGCAGCTCCAGCCGTTCCTCGACAGCAAGTCGATCAACGTCGTCGAGCCGCCGAACCTGTCGGGCGCGAAGGCGACGCTCGCGGTGCCGAGCTACGAATACCAGGCGGGCCTGAAGACCTTCGAGGACATCGCGAAGCACCGCGCGGAACTCGACGGCAAGATCTACGGGATCGAGCCGGGCAGCAGCGCGAACGCGACGATCCAGAAGATGATCGACACGAACCAGTACGGGCTCGGCGGCTTCAAGCTCGTCGAATCGAGCGAGGCCGGGATGCTGGTGACCGTCGAGCGCGCGATCCGCGAGAAGAAGTGGGTCGTCTTCCTCGGCTGGGAACCGCATCCGATGAACATCCAGATCAGCATGAACTATCTCTCCGGCGGCGATGCGTCGTTCGGACCGAACTACGGCGAAGCGCGCGTGTACACGCTCACCGCGCCCGACTTCATTTCCCGCTGCCCGAACGCCGGCAAGCTCGTCACGAACCTGCGCTTCTCGACGCAGCTCGAGAACCAGCTGATGCAGTCGGTGATGAACAAGACGAAGCCGGCCGATGCCGCGAAGGCATACCTGAAGAAGAACCCGCAGGTGCTCGATCCGTGGCTCGCGGGCGTCAAGACGTTCGACGGCAAGGATGGCCTGCCGGCCGTGAAGGCGTATCTCGGCCTGTGATGGATGGCCCGCGCGCCGCACGCGGCGCGCCCTGACGAAACATCCGCATTGCGACACAACCCGATTCAAACGAGGCAACCAGCATGAACCATGAAGTCATCATCACCTGCGCCGTCACCGGCGCCGGCGACACGGTCGGCAAGCATCCGGCGATTCCGGTCACGCCGAAGGAGATCGCGGCCGCCGCGATCGAGGCCGCGAAGGCCGGCGCGACGGTGGCGCACTGCCACGTGCGCGATCCGCAGACGGGGCGCGGCAGCCGCGACCCGAACCTGTACCGCGAAGTGGTCGACCGCATCCGCTCGGCCGACGTCGACGTGATCATCAACCTGACGGCCGGCATGGGCGGCGATCTCGAGATCGGCCCGGGCGAGGACCCGATGCGTTTCGGCAAGGGCACCGATCTGGTCGGCGGCCTCACGCGCCTCGCGCACGTCGAGGAGCTGCTGCCCGAAATCTGCACGCTCGACTGCGGCACGCTGAATTTCGGCGATGGCGACTACATCTACGTATCGACGCCCGCGCAATTGCGCGCCGGCGCGAAGCGCATCCAGGAACTCGGCGTGAAGCCGGAACTGGAGATCTTCGACACGGGCCATCTGTGGTTCGCGAAGCAGCTGTTGAAGGAAGGGCTGCTCGACGATCCGCCGCTGTTCCAGCTGTGCCTCGGCATTCCCTGGGGCGCGCCGGCCGATACCGGCACGATGAAGGCGATGGTCGACAACCTGCCGCCGGGCGCGCACTGGGCCGGCTTCGGGATCGGCCGCATGCAGATGCCGATGGTCGCGCAGGCGATGCTGCTCGGCGGCCACGTGCGGGTCGGCCTCGAGGACAACATCTGGCTCGATCGCGGCGTGCATGCGACCAACGGCACGCTCGTCGAGCGTGCGCGAGAAATCATCGAACGGCTCGGTGCCCGCGTGCTGACGCCGGCCGAAGGCCGCCGCAAGCTCGGCTTGCCGGCACGCGGCGAGCGTCCGCTCGAACGCCGTGCGATCGCCGAGTTCGCGTGAGTTTTCAGCCGACTGATTGATACGACATGGCGGCGCGCACAGGCGCGACCGCCCACCGATTTCCCCTGATTTGAAGGATGCGTTGACATGGCTGTGAAGACCGACATCAAGACGTTCGCCGCCATCGGCACCGGCGTGATCGGCAGCGGATGGATTTCCCGCGCGCTCGCGCACGGTCTCGACGTGGTCGTATGGGACCCGGCGCCGGGCGCGGAAGCGCGGCTGCGCGCGAACGTCGCGAATGCGTGGCCCGCGCTCGAACGCGTCGGCCTCGCGCCGGGCGCCGATCCCGCGCGGCTGCGTTTCGTCTCGACGATCGAGGCATGCGTCGCCGAGGCGGATTTCATCCAGGAAAGCGCGCCCGAGCGCGAGGCGCTGAAGCTCGAACTGCACGAGCAGATCAGCCGCGCGGCGAAGCCCGACGCGATCATCGCGTCGTCGACGTCGGGGCTGCTGCCGACGGATTTCTACGCACGGGCGACGCATCCGGAGCGCTGCGTGGTCGGCCATCCGTTCAATCCCGTCTACCTGCTGCCGCTCGTCGAGGTGCTCGGCGGCGCGCGCACGTCGCCGGAAGCGGTCGAAGGCGCGATGGAGATCTATCGCAAGCTCGGCATGCGGCCGCTGCACGTGCGCAAGGAAGTGCCGGGCTTCATCGCCGATCGGCTGCTCGAAGCGTTGTGGCGCGAGGCGCTGCACCTCGTCAACGAAGGCGTCGCGACGACCGGCGAGATCGACGATGCGATCCGCTTCGGCGCGGGCATCCGCTGGTCGTTCATGGGCACGTTCCTGACCTACACGCTCGCGGGCGGCGATGCGGGCATGCGACACTTCATGCAGCAGTTCGGCCCCGCGCTCGAATTGCCGTGGACGAAGCTGGTCGCGCCCACGCTGACTGACGCGCTGATCGACAGCGTCGTCGAAGGCACGACCGAACAGCAGGGCACGCGCAGCATCAAGGAACTCGAGCGTTATCGCGACGAGTGCATCACCGAGGTGCTGAAGTCGATCGCCGCGGTGAAGGCGCGGCACGGGATGCGATTCGAAGACTGAGGACGAGAGACGATGACCGGCGATACCCCGCTGACGATTTACCGCGACGTGGTGCGGCCCGAATGGGTCGACTACAACGGCCACCTGCGCGATGCGTTCTATCTGTTGATCTTCAGCTTCGCGACCGATGCGCTGCTGGACCGCATCGGCCTCGACGACGCCGCACGTCGCGAGCGGGGGCGCTCGGTCTATACGCTCGAAGCGCACGTGAACTACCTGCACGAGATCAAGGAGGGCACGCCGGTGCGCGTCGATGCGCGCGTGCTCGCACACGACGCGAAGCGGCTGCACCTGTATCTCGAGCTGTTCGCTGACGGGCACGACGATGCGGTATCGGCGAGCGAGCAGATGCTGCTGCACGTCGATACACGCGACGGTGCGAAATCGGCGCCGTTCGACGACGACGTGGCCGCACGCGTAGCCGAGCTGCATGCGTTGCAGCGCGATTGCGCGGCGCCCGCGTACGCGGGCCGCGTGATCGGGCTGCCGCCGCGCCGATAACTGCGCGAACCTTCGACCGCGGAGCGCACACGATGCTCGAACCGGAAATCGCGACGTTCGTTGCCGCCGTCGACGCGTGGTATCCGGCCGACGCGGCGGAGCGCTCGCCCGCCGAGCAGCGCCGCCTATACGACCGCTTCGCGGCCGAATGGACGCCGGCCGCGCTGCCGGCCGGCATCGTGCAGCAGGACGCCGCCTGGCATGCCGCCGACGGCCGCACGATCGCGCTGCGGCGCTACACGTCCGCGCACCGCACGCCGCGCGGCACGGTGCTGTTTTTTCATGGCGGCGGCTTCGTCGTCGGCTCGCTCGACAGTCACGCGCTGATCACCGCGCAACTGGCGGCCGATACGGGGCTCGACGTGATCGCGGTCGACTACCGGCTCGCGCCCGAGCATCGTGCGCCGGCCGCGCTTGAAGATTGCCTGGAGGTCACGCGTGCCGCGCGTGACGCACGCTGGCCGTTCGGTCCGTGCGTGCATCCGCTGACGCTCGCGGGCGACAGCGCGGGCGGCATGCTCGCGGCGGCCGTGGCTACCGCGCTGCGCGATGCGGGCGAAGGCGGTGTCGACGGCATCGCGCTCGTCTATCCGATGCTCGGGTTCGAACCGCAATCGCCCGCGCGCGAAACGGAAGCGCATGCGCCGATGCTGACGCTCGACGACGTCCATCGCTATCGCGCGCTGTACTGGGACGGCTGCTTGCTCGATGCGCTGGGAGACGGCGACCCGCTGCTGCGTGCATCGGTGCCGCTCGCGGCTTCTCGTTTCGACGGCCTGCCGCCCGTGCTCGCGATCGGCGCGGAACACGATCCGCTGCGCGACGACGCGCGCGTGTACGTCGAACGGATTCGCGCGGCCGGCGGGGCCGCGCATTACTGGATGGGAGAAGGGCTGGTGCACGGCTGCTGGCGCGCGCTCGGAACGAGCCCGCAGGCGGCGCGGCTGCACCGGACGGTCGGCGGGTTTCTGCTCGCACCACACGCGTAGCGGGCGTTTCCGGGAGGCAACGATGCAGGCAGCGCAACACCGTATCGAGGACTGGCGGACGTTTTCGGCCGACGCGGCCATCGCGGCGGCGACGATTGGCGACGGCGCGGTGGACATCGAATGGAGCGACACGCGACGATCGCCGTTTCATTTCGACTGGCTGCGCGACAACTGCGCGTGTTCCGCATGCGTGCATGCCGTCACGCGTGAACAGGTGTTCGAGATCGCCGATGCGCGCGAGGATCTCTCCGCACTGACGGTGCACGTCGAAGCCGACGGCGCGCTACATGTCGAGTGGAATGACGGACATC
This sequence comes from Burkholderia sp. Ap-955, assembly GCF_011753045.1. NCBI lineage: Bacteria > Pseudomonadati > Pseudomonadota > Betaproteobacteria > Burkholderiales > Burkholderiaceae > Burkholderia > Burkholderia sp. Ap-955. The sequence goes on along the minus strand of NZ_VWWH01000004.1, from coordinate 71,115 downwards.
GCAGCGCGTGGTCGCCGGGCTGGTTGCGCGCGCATGCATACGACGACGCGTCGCGCGCGGAGCGCCAGGCCGCGCACGGGCGGCACGTATGGGCCGGTGACGATGCGACGGCCATCGGCGTATTCGCGTGGCGCGACGTGATGGAGGACGATGGCGCATTGCTCGCGTGGCTCGCCGCGTTGCAACGCACGGGGCTGACGCTCGTCGAAGGCGTGCCGGCCGAGCGTGGCCGTGTCGACGAGATTGCGCGCCGCATCGGCCTGATCCGCGAGAGCAATTTCGGCGTGCTGTTCGACGTCGAATCGAAGCCGCGCCCGGACAGCAATGCGTATACGTCGCTGAACCTGCCGCCGCATACCGACTTGCCGACCCGCGAGTTGCAGCCGGGCGTGCAGTTCCTGCATTGCCTCGCGAACGACGCGACCGGCGGCGACAGCGTGTTCCTCGACGGCTTCGCGCTGGCCGATGCGCTGCGGCGCGAGCATCCGGCCGATTTCGAACAACTCGCTTCGACGCCGTTCGAGTTCTGGAACAAGAGTGCGAACAGCGACTACCGCTGCTCGGCGCCGGTGATCGGGCTCGACGCGCGCGGCAACGTGACGGAGGTGCGCGTCGCGAACTTCCTGCGCGGGCCGCTCGATGCGCCGGCCGGCTCGGTCGCGGCCGTCTATCGCGCGTACCGGCGGTTTCTCGCGCTGGCGCGCGAGCCGCGCTTTCGCGTGCAGCGCCGGCTGCGGGCGGGCGACATGTGGGCGTTCGACAACCGGCGCGTGCTGCATGCGCGCACCGAGTTCGATCCGTCTACCGGCCGCCGGCACCTGCAGGGCTGCTACGTCGATCGCGACGAACTGCTGTCGCGGTGGCGCGTGCTGTCGCGTTCGGCGCCGGCCGCGGCCGCGCCGCGCTGACGGGGGCGCGCGGCTTCATCCTGCTCGCACGCATCCCTCGCAGATGAAAAAACACCCGGACGCCAAGCGCCCGGGCGAAGCCACCCGTTGCCGGACGGCGGAGGTATGCGTTCATAAAAAAGGACGAGCCCCGCAAGGGGGCTCGTCCGGATATTGCTTCATCGCGCGACGCGCGGCGCCCGCCGAGGGCGCATCGGCTTACTGGCCGAAGAAGATCGAGTCGCGAGCGTTCGACGATGCAGCCGGGGCGCCCGAGTGGACGGCCGGAGCCGGTTGTGCGCCGTAGCCGCTGGTGTCGGCACCATGAACACGCGCTTCGGCGCTCTGGATGTCGTTCGGGTAGTACGGGCTCGACACGCCCGGCTTGTAGCCGGCTTGTTCGAGCTGGACCAGTTCGTTGCGCACTTGAGCGCGGGTCACGGTGCTTTGAGCGAATGCGCCGAACGAAGCGGACAGGGCGGCAGCGGCAACGACTGCGGAAACGAGCGATTTCATGATGACCTCCGGTGTTTTATTGAGTTCGCTCTCGACACGATGTCTTAAGCGATTGATCAAATCTTAGTCATCGGAGGGTTCAGGGTAAACGCTGGTTTTGACGATAGATTGTTTCCTGGGTGGTAACAGTAGTCCGTCGAATCAGTCTTTCAACCGGCTTTCTTTTCGGTTGATGCAACGAGTAGGGCGAATGTTGCGGCGCCCGACGCGCGATTCAGCGCACCTCGGCCGCCGTGTCGAACGGCCGCCCCGGCGCGCGTCCGGCCGGTGCGCCCGAACTGAGGAAGCGCACGCCCGTCGCCGCTTCCGAGGCTTCCCACAACAGCGCCGCGGAGGCCACGTCGCGCGCTGCGCGTGGCACGCTCGCGGGCGCCGGCAGCCCGCGCGACTCGAACCAGCCGGACGGCCCGATGTACGCGCCGCCGGCGAGATCGGGCGACGTTGCCGCATGAATCGCGGGCAGCGCGCCCTGGTCGGCCGGCTGGGCGAGATAACGGTTCGCGGCGTGCATCAGTGCGGCACGGGCGGGCGAGCTGTCCATCGCCGGGCCCGCGAACTGCAGGTTGGTCGCCGCGTAGCCCGGGTGCGCGGCCACGCTGATCCCGGCGAACGCCGCGCGCTCGAAACGGCGCTGCAGCTCGATCGCGAACACGAGATTGGCGAGCTTGCTGTCGCAATAGGCGAGATAACGGTTGTAGCGGTGCTCGGCGCGCAGGTCGTCGACGCGGATCCGGCCGCCGCGGTTGAGGCCGCTCGACATCGTCACGACCCGCGCGCGGCGCGCGGCGCGCAGCGCGGGCAGCAGATGGCCGGTGAGCGCGAAATGGCCGAGGTGGTTGGTGCCGAACTGCATCTCGAAGCCGTCGTGCGTATGACGCAGCGGCAGGAACATCACGCCGGCGTTGTTGCAGAGGATATCGACGCGCCCATGGCGTTCGGCCACATCGGCCGCGAAGCGTGCGATCGACGCGAGATCGGCGAGGTCGAGCGCATCGACTTCGACGCGGGCATCGGGATGGAGCCGGCGGATCGCGTCGGCCGCCTGCGCGGCGCGGCCGGCGTCGCGGCAGCCCATCACGACCGTCGCGCCTTTCGCGGCCAGCGTTTCCGCCAGCTGCCAGCCGAGCCCGCTGTTGGCGCCGGTCACGACCGCGACCTTGCCGCCTTGCGCCGGGACGTGGCGCGCGCTCCATGCATGCATGTCTGCCTCCATCGGCGCGGCCGGGCGGCCGCGACACGTAATCGTTACATTGAGTGGTGTAACGATAGTGCGCGCGGGCGTGGCAGACAAGCTGGGGAACTAGACCGGCGCTTCTAGGGCCGGCGCATCGTGAGGCGCCGCGTGCCGTGATGCGCGGCCGGCAGGATTTACCTGCCGCCGGCCAGCGCGAGCACTTCGGCGGCGGAGATCATCGCGGCCGCGTTCGCGGGTGCCGGGCGTTCGGCCGGGCGGAAGACTTCGTCGCCGCGGTGGATTACCTGGCGCGACAGCGCGCAGGTGCCGGTGCGTTGCGCGAAGCGGCGGCGCCAGCGCTGTTCACCGTAGTGACAGCGGCCGGGTTCGACCCAGCGGACGACGAGCAGCGTATCGGAACGTTCGAGGATTTCGACGTGAACGTCGGCGGGATCGAGCGCAGGCAGGGATTTGGAGGCCTTCATTTGCCGTTTCCTAAAGCTCGTGCGGTTCGGTCATGGCAGTGGATGTCACTACCCGATGGCGAATCCGTAGCGGTTTCCATGAGTGGTGCGCTAAATGTAAGCGTCTGTGACCGGAAAAAACATCCTGTCTGGCTCAAATTACCTTTTGCCGATTTAGAAACAATCCAAGCTTATTTTCTTGGAAACCACAGACAAAAACGCCCCGGACGTGAAGCCCGGGGCGGAAAATCGGCCTGCGCGCCGTGTCTGCTCGCCCAGTCACGGAGCCCATCGCCGGGGGACGGAGGTGCCCGCAGGGATCGAACGCGGGCGGGGTGGCGATGGACCGGATGCGCAGTCCGGTACGTCATGATGGCGCGCGCATCCCGTTGAGACCCTGACGTGAACATGACTTTTTCGTCAGTTTGGCGGGGTGCCGCGCCAGGACGTGTGCCGTCATCCCGCCCGAAGCCCCGCCGATATTGAGGTTGTGCAGCCCCCCGGACAGGCGCTCCGAGCGCCTTCGAACGCCAAATCCTTGCTCGACGGCCCGATTTCCCCACCCGGGTAAATACTGAATCCCGATTCCGTGACAAACGCGGAATCACTTCCTATGATTGGCTGGACCTTTAGTCCTTTGTGCCAATCGGCCGACGGGTGGCCGGCTTTTCCGGGAGGTGCTCATGAGATTGCAGGGCAAACGCGCGCTGGTGACGGCGGCCGGGCAGGGCATCGGCCGCGCGACCGCGCTGCGGTTCGCGAGCGAGGGCGCCGACGTGCTGGCGACCGACATCAACGAAGCCGCGCTCGTGCGGCTCGAGGCCGACGCCGAGCGCGCGGGCGGCCGGCTGGCCACGCGTCGGCTCGACGTGACCGATGCGCAGGACGTCGCGGCGCTCGCCGCGAGCGAACGCGCATTCGACGTGCTGTTCAACTGCGCGGGCTTCGTGCACCACGGCTCGATCCTCGACTGCGACGACGAAGCATGGGCGTTCTCGCTGAACCTGAACGTCACGTCGATGTACCGGCTGATCCGCGCGCTGCTGCCCGCGATGCTCGAAGCCGGCGGCGCGTCGATCATCAACATGGCGTCGGCCGCGTCGAGCGTGAAGGGCGTGCCCAACCGCTTCGTGTACGGCACGACCAAGGCGGCCGTGATCGGGCTGACCAAGGCGGTGGCCGCCGATTTCGTCGAGCGGGGCATCCGCTGCAACGCGATCTGCCCGGGCACGATCGAATCGCCGTCGCTGGAACAGCGGATCGCGGACCAGGCGCGCACGCGCCACGTGTCAACCGACGAAGTGCGCCAGGCGTTCGTCGCGCGCCAGCCGATCGGGCGCATCGGAACCGCGGAGGAAGTGGCCGCGCTCGCGCTGTACCTCGCGTCCGACGAAGCGTCGTTTACGACCGGCGCGATCCACCTGATCGACGGCGGCTGGTCAAACTGACCGCGCCCTCCCATTCACTTTCCGTATCGGCTCGACACGACATGAAACTGCTGAGATTTGGCGACAAACACCATGAGAAACCCGGCCTGCTCGATGCGCAGGGCCATATCCGCGACCTGTCCGGCGTGATCGACGACATCGCCGGCGACGTGCTGGCGCCGGCATCGCTCGCGCGGTTGCGCGACATTCCGCCGTCGTCGCTGCCGCTGGTCGAAGGCACGCCGCGGCTCGGCGCGTGCGTGGGCCGCGTCGGCAAGTTCATCTGCATCGGGCTCAACTATTCCGACCACGCGGCCGAATCGGGGATGGAAGTGCCGAAGGAGCCCGTCGTGTTCGGCAAGTGGACGAGCGCGATCTCGGGGCCGAACGACGACGTCGAGATTCCGCGCGGCTCGGAGAAGACCGACTGGGAAGTCGAGCTCGGCGTGGTCATTGGCCAGGGCGGCCGCTACATCGCGGAAGCCGACGCGCTGTCGCACGTCGCCGGCTATTGCGTCGTGAACGACGTGTCGGAGCGCGAATTCCAGCTCGAACGCGGCGGCACGTGGGACAAGGGCAAGGGCAACGACACGTTCGGGCCGCTCGGCCCGTGGCTCGTGACGGCCGACGAAGTGCCCGATCCGCACGCGCTGCGGCTGTGGCTCGACGTCGACGGCCATCGCTACCAGAACGGCACCACCGCGACGATGGTGTTCCGCGTGCCGCACCTGATCAGCTACCTGAGCCGCTTCATGAGCCTGCAGCCGGGCGACGTGATCTCGACCGGCACGCCGCCCGGTGTCGGCCTCGGGCAGAAGCCGCCCGTCTATCTGCGCGCCGGACAGGTGATCACGCTCGGCATCGACGGGCTCGGCGAGCAACGCCAGCGCACCGTGCAGGCCTGATTTCCTTTAACGGACGGTTCGCCATGCCTATCATTCGATCGATGCGCGTCCTCGACGTGCGCTTCCCGACCTCGCGCCAGCTCGACGGCTCCGATGCGATGAATCCGGACCCCGATTATTCGGCGGCCTACGTCGTGCTCGAAACCGACCATGACGGGCTCGAAGGTCACGGGCTCACGTTCACCATCGGGCGCGGCAACGAAATCTGCTGCGCGGCGATCGACGCGATGCGTCACCTCGTCGTCGGCCTCGACCTCGACTGGATCCGCGAAGACATGGGCCGCTTCTGGCGGCACGTGACGTCGGACAGCCAGCTGCGCTGGATCGGCCCCGACAAGGGCGCGATCCACCTGGCGACGGGCGCGGTCGTCAACGCGGTGTGGGATCTGTGGGCGAAAGCCGAACGCAAGCCGCTGTGGCGGCTCGTGGCCGACATGAGCCCCGAGGAGCTGGTGCGCGCGATCGACTTCCGCTATCTGACCGACTGCCTGACGCCGGACGAAGCGCTCGACCTGCTGCGCCGCCAGGCGCCCGGCAAGGCCGACCGGATCGCGCTGCTCGAGCGCGACGGCTACCCGTGCTACACGACGTCGGCCGGCTGGCTCGGCTACAGCGACGACAAGCTGCGGCGGCTGTGCCGCGAAGCCGTCGAAGCCGGGTTCGAGTACGTGAAGCTGAAGGTCGGCGCGAACCTGGAGAACGATATCCGCCGCGTGACGATCGCGCGCGAGGTGATCGGCCCGGACCGCAAGCTGATGATCGACGCGAACCAGGTGTGGGAAGTGGACGAGGCGATCGACTGGGTGCGCGAGCTGGCGTTCGCGCGGCCGTGGTTCATCGAGGAGCCGACCAGCCCCGACGACGTTGAAGGGCATCGCAAGATCCGCAAGGCGATCGCGCCCGTGCAGGTCGCGACCGGCGAGATGTGCCAGAACCGCGTGCTGTTCAAGCAGTTCATCGCGCGCGGCGCGATCGACGTCGTGCAGATCGATGCGTGCCGGCTCGGCGGCGTGAACGAGATTCTCGCGGTGATGCTGATGGCCGCGAAGTACGGGCTGCCCGTGTGCCCGCATGCGGGCGGCGTCGGGTTGTGCGAGTACGTGCAGCATCTGTCGATGATCGATTACATCTGCATTGCCGGCACGAAGGAAGGGCGCGTGACCGAGTACGTCGATCACCTGCACGAGCATTTCGTCGAACCGTGCGTCGTGCGCGGCGCGGCGTACATGCCGCCGACGGCGCCAGGTTTCTCGATCGAGATGAAGCCCGAATCGCTGGAGCAGTACCGGTTCCGCGGCTGACACGCGTTGAGCGTGCCGACAACATGAACGACGGAGACGCGAAGTGGATCTAAATCTGCAACACAAGGTCGTGATCGTGACCGGCGGCGCGTCGGGCATCGGCGCCGCGATCTCGATGCGGCTGGCCGAAGAAGGCGCGATTCCGGTGGTGTTCGCGCGCCACGCGCCCGACGACGCATTCTGGCGCGCACTCGTGCAGAAGCAGCCGCAGGCCGCGTGCATCTCGGTCGAATTGCAGGACGATGCGCAGTGCCGCGATGCCGTTGCGGAAACGGTCACGCGCTTCGGCCGACTCGACGGCCTGGTCAACAACGCGGGCGTCAACGACAGCATCGGGCTCGATGCCGGACGCGATGCGTTCGTCGCGTCGCTCGAACGCAACCTGATCCACTACTACGTGATGGCGCACTACTGCGTGCCGCACCTGAAGGCGTCGCGCGGCGCGATCGTCAATATTTCGTCGAAGACGGCCGTCACCGGGCAGGGCAACACGAGCGGCTATTGCGCATCGAAGGGCGCACAGCTTGCGTTGACGCGCGAATGGGCCGTCGCGTTGCGTGACGACGGCGTGCGCGTGAACGCGGTGATTCCGGCCGAGGTGATGACGCCGCTCTATCAGAACTGGATCGCCGGCTTCGACGACCCGCAAGCGAAGGTCGCGGAAATTGCCGGCAAGGTGCCGCTCGGCAAACGCTTCACGACCGCCGACGAAATCGCCGATACGGCCGTGTTCCTGCTGTCGGCGCGCGCATCGCACACGACGGGCCAGTGGCTGTTCGTCGACGGCGGCTATACGCATCTCGACCGTGCGATCAGTTGAGGGCGGCGATCCATGCAACCGGACCTGAACCCGAACACCGCGCCGCCGTTGATCGCATTGACCGGCATCGGCAAGCGCTTCCCCGGCGTGCAGGCGCTCGACGATTGCCGTTTCGACCTGCGTGCCGGCGAAGTGCATGCGCTGATGGGCGAGAACGGCGCCGGCAAGTCGACGCTGATGAAGATCCTGGCGGGCGTCTACCAGCGCGACGACGGCGAGATCCGGATGGACGGCCGCGCGGTGGAGATCGCCGATCCGCGCGCCGCGCAGGCGCTCGGGATCGGCATCATCCATCAGGAACTGAACCTGATGAACCACCTGAGCGTCGCGCAGAACATCTTCATCGGCCGCGAGCCGCGCGGCCGCTTCGGCGTGTTCGTCGACGAAGCGGCACTCAACCGCGACGCGGCCGCGATCTTCGCGCGGATGCGGCTCGATCTCGACCCGCGTACGCCGGTCGGCCGGCTCACGGTGGCGAAGCAGCAGATGGTCGAGATCGCGAAGGCGCTGTCGTTCGACTCGCGCGTGCTGATCATGGACGAGCCGACCGCCGCGCTCAACAACGCGGAGATCGCCGAGCTGTTCCGCATCATCCGCGATTTGCGCACGCACGGTGTCGGCATCGTCTACATCTCGCACAAGATGGACGAACTGCGCCAGATCGCCGATCGCGTGACCGTGATGCGCGACGGCAAGTACGTGGCGACCGTGCCGATGGCGGACACGTCGATGGACACGATCATCGCGATGATGGTCGGCCGCCAGCTCGCGACCGAATTCCGCACGCCGCCCGATACGTCCGCGAACGACGTCGCGCTCGAAGTGCGCGGGCTGTCGCGCGGCCGCGCGATCCGCGATGTCGGCTTCACGCTGCGGCGCGGCGAGATTCTCGGCTTCGCCGGGTTGATGGGCGCAGGCCGCACCGAGGTCGCGCGCGCGGTGTTCGGCGCGGACCCGGTCGATGCGGGCGAGATCCGCGTGAACGGCAGGGTCGTGACGATCCGCACGCCGGCCGATGCGGTGAAGTACGGCATCGGCTACCTGTCCGAGGATCGCAAGCACTTCGGGCTCGCGGTCGGGATGGACGTGCAGAACAACATCGCGCTGTCGAGCATGCGCCGCTTCGTGCGCCGCGGCATGTTCCTCGACGCGCGTGCGTTGCGCGATACCGCGCAGTCGTACGTGCGGCAGCTCGCGATCCGCACGCCGTCGGTCGCCCAGCCGGCGCGGCTGCTGTCGGGCGGCAACCAGCAGAAGATCGTGATCGCGAAGTGGCTGCTGCGCGACTGCGACATCCTGTTCTTCGACGAGCCGACGCGCGGCATCGACGTCGGCGCGAAAAGCGAGATCTACAAGCTGCTCGACGCGCTCGCCGCGGACGGCAAGGCGATCGTGATGATCTCGTCGGAGTTGCCCGAGGTGCTGCGCATGAGCCACCGGATTCTCGTGATGTGCGAAGGACGCGTGACCGGCGAATTGCGCGCGGCCGAGGCCACGCAGGAAAAGATCATGCAGCTCGCGACGCAGCGCGAGTCGACCGTATTGTCCTGAATCAGACGCCGAGACGCTTACCCGATCATGTCCAACGATACGCATCCCGTTCCGCCTCTCGCTTCCGGTGACGCGCCGGCCGGCGCATCCGGCTTCCGCGCCCGCTTCTTCAACCCGGCCGCGCGGCAGAAGCTGCTCGCGTTCGCGAGCCTCGTGCTGCTGATCGTGTTCTTCAGCTTCGCGTCGCCGAACTTCCTCGAGGTCGACAACCTCGTCGCGATCCTGCAGGCCACCGCGGTAAACGGCGTGCTGGCCGTCGCCTGTACCTACGTGATCATCACGTCGGGCATCGACCTGTCGGTCGGCACGCTGATGACGTTCTGCGCGGTGATGGCCGGCGTCGTGCTGACGAAGTGGGGCATGCCGCTGCCGCTCGGGATCCTGGCCGCGCTGTGCTTCGGCGCGCTGTCGGGCAGCGTGTCGGGCTTCGTGATCGCGAAGATGAAGGTGCCGCCGTTCATCGCGACGCTCGGCATGATGATGCTGCTCAAGGGGCTGTCGCTCGTGATCTCGGGCACGCGGCCGATCTACTTCAACGACACGCCGGGCTTCACGTCGATCGCGCAGGATTCGCTGATCGGCAACCTGATTCCCGCGCTGCCGATTCCGAATGCGGTGCTGATCCTGTTCCTCGTCGCGGTTGGCGCGTCGATCGTGCTGAACCGCACGATCTTCGGCCGCTACACGTTCGCGCTCGGCAGCAACGAGGAAGCGCTGCGGCTGTCGGGCGTCAACGTCGATGCGTGGAAGATCGCGGTCTACACGTTCAGCGGCGCGGTGTGCGGGATCGCCGGGCTGCTGATCGCGTCGCGGCTGAATTCCGCGCAGCCCGCGCTCGGGCAAGGCTACGAGCTCGATGCGATCGCGGCCGTGGTGATCGGCGGCACGTCGTTGTCGGGCGGCGCGGGCAGCATCGTCGGCACCATCATCGGCGCGTTCATCATGAGCGTGCTGACGAACGGCCTGCGCATCATGTCGGTCGCGCAGGAATGGCAGACGGTCGTGACGGGCGTGATCATCATCCTCGCCGTCTACGTCGACATCCTGCGCCGGCGGCGCCGCTGACGGTCGCATTCATACAGGCATGTGCTTCATCGCCGGTTCCGGCCGGCGTCCCAGTCGTTCCAGTCGGTTGAGTCGATACGAAAAAAGGAGACGCGAAGTGATCAGGAGCAAGGTATTGAACGCGATCGTCGGGCTGACGTTCGCCGTCGGCGTCACGGCCGGCGCGCAGGCGCAGGAAACCTACATCCCGCTGATCTCGAAGGGCTTCCAGCATCAGTTCTGGCAGGCCGTGAAAGCGGGTGCGATGCAGGCCGCGAAGGACTACAAGGTGAGGGTGACGTTCGACGGGCCGGAGACCGAGGCGATGGTCGACAAGCAGATCGACATGCTGTCGGCCGCGATCGCGAAGAAGCCGGCCGCGCTCGGCTTCGCGGCGCTCGACAGCAAGGCCGCGCTGCCGCTCCTGAAGAAGGCGCAGGCCGAGAAGATCCCGGTGATCGCGTTCGACTCGGGCGTGGACAGCGACATCCCGGTGACGACGGCCGCGACCAACAACAAGGCCGCGGCGTCGCTCGCCGCCGACAAGCTCGCCGCGCTGATCGGCGATGAAGGCGAGGTGGCCGTGGTCGCGCACGACCAGACGAGCCGCACCGGCATCGATCGCCGCGACGGCTTCCTCGAACGGATGAAGTCGGCGCACCCGAAGGTGCAGGTTGTGACCGTGCAGTACGGCGAAGGCGACCAGCTGAAATCGACCGAGGTGACGAAGTCGATCCTGCAGGCGTATCCGAAGCTCAAGGGGCTGTTCGGCACCAACGAAGGCTCGGCGATCGGTGTGGTCAACGGCGTGCGCGAGATGAAGCGCAAGGTCGTGATCGTCGGATACGATTCCGGCAAGCAGCAGAAGGACGCGATCCGCAGCGGGCTGATGGCCGGCGCGATCACGCAGAACCCGGTCGGGATCGGCTACAAGACGGTCGAGGCGGCCGTGAAGGCGATCAAGGGCGAGAAGCTGCCGAAGGTCATCGATACCGGCTTCTACTGGTACGACAAGACCAATATCGACGATCCGAAGATCGCGGCGGTGTTGTACGACTGAACGTTGCGTCGAGCGGCGGCGGCGCGCGCCGCCGCAGCAGCAGCGACCGGACACGAGGGCATCATGGGCGCAGTACGTATCGATTCCCATCAGCACTTCTGGCGCTATCGCGCCGCCGATTACCCGTGGATCGGCGCCGGGATGGGGGTGCTCGCGCGCGACTACCTGCCCGACGCGCTGTGGCCGCTGATGCATGCGCAGGCGATCGGCGCGTCGATCGCGGTGCAGGCGCGCGCCGGGCGCGACGAGACGGCGTTCCTGCTCGATCTCGCGCGCGACGATGCGCGCATCGCGGCGGTGGTCGGCTGGGAGGATCTCGCCGCGCCGCAGCTCGCGGATCGTATTGCCGAATGGCGCAGCCCGAAGCTGCGCGGGTTCCGTCACCAGGTACAGGACGAAGCCGATGCCGGCGCGTTCGTCGCGGAGCCGGGCTTCAACCGCGGCATCGCGTGGCTGCAGGCGAACGGCTACGTGTACGACGTGCTCGTGTTCGAGCGCCAGTTGCGGGATGTGTGGGCGTTTTGTGCGCGGCACGACGCGCACTGGCTCGTGCTCGATCACGTCGGCAAGCCCGCACTCGCCGACTTCGAGCGCGACGACACGGCGCTCGCGCGCTGGCGCGGCGCGTTGCGCGAGCTGGGCGCGCTGCCGCATGTCGTGTGCAAGCTGTCGGGGCTCGTGACCGAGGCCGACTGGAAGCGCGGGCTGCGCGGGAAGGACGTCCGGCGCATCGAGCAGTGTCTCGACGCGGCACTCGACGCGTTCGGCCCGCAGCGGCTGATGTTCGGGTCGGACTGGCCCGTGTGCCTGCTGGCCGCGTCGTATGACGAAGTTGCGTCGATCATCGAGCGCTGGGCCGAATCGCGGCTGTCGGCGGCCGAGCGCAACGCGCTGTGGGGCGGCACCGCCGCGCGTTGCTACGCGGTGCCGACGTGAACGCGCGGGCGCGTGCGTTGGAACGTGGCTTCGTCGGACGAATGGCGACGGGTGCCACGGTGTGTCGATGGTTGCGGTCGCATCAATGCTTCACCCGATGCCCGGGGCCGAACCTTTAGAATATGCGCAAACGGTTGCGTGCGATGCGCGCGCGGCCGTCCAGAACGAAACCGATCACCAGTCCCGACGTATGTCCATCCAGCCGATTCAGAACCGCCGTCTCTACCAGCAGATCGCCGACAAGCTCAGTGCGATGATCGAGTCCGGCGATTTTCCGCCGGGCAGCTACCTGCCGCCCGAGCGCGAACTGGCCGAACAGTTCGGTGTGTCGCGCACCTCGGTGCGCGAGGCGCTGATCGCGCTCGAAGTGAGCGGGCTCGTGAGCGTGCGCGTCGGCGACGGCGTGAAGGTGCGCCACCCCGAAACGGCTGCCCCCGAACCCGCGCCTGTCCCTGTGGAAAAGGCCGCGCCGTTCACGATCGTCGAGATCGATCCCGAACTCGGCATCGCACTCGACCTCGATACCGAAATCCCGCCGTTCGCGTTGCTGCAGGCGCGCCGTCTGATCGAGCCTGAAGCGGCGTCGCTGGCCGCGAAGCACGGGTCGGACGAGCAGATCGAAGGAATCCACGAGGCGTTCCTGCGCAACCAGGCAGACAACCTCAGCGGCTCGCTCACGCATCCGGGCGACCGGCTGTTTCACATCCGCATCGCGGAAGCGAGCGACAACGCCGCGTATGCGCTGATGATCAAGCAACTGCTCGCGCACAAGTACGACCCGATGTTCCAGCGGCTGCAGTCGCTGTACATGCCGAACGACATGCCGCACCGGTCGGAACTCGAACACCGCGCGATCCTCGATGCGATCCGCGCACGCGACCCGGACGCCGCGCGCCGCGCGATGGCCGAGCATCTGGACGAAGTGATCCGCATCTTCGGTCGCGCGCTCGATTGAGCGCGCGCTTCGAAGCGTGATCGGTTGCCCGTTCAGAAGCGATCCGCGCGATACGGCGCCGGATCGGTGAACGGCGCTTCGCCCGTCATCATCTCGGCCAGCAGGCGGCCGGTGACGGGGCCGAGCGTCAGCCCGTGATGGTTGTGGCCGAACGCGAACCACAGCCCGCGATGCGCGGGCGCGGGCCCGATCACCGGGCGCATGTCGGGCGTGCACGGCCGGAAGCCGAGCCACGGGTGCGGGTCGAGCCGCTCGCCGAAACCGAACACGGGCCGCGCGACGCGTTCCGCGCGTTCGAGCTGGACGCCGGTGGGCGGCACGCCGCGCCGCGCGATCTCGACGCCGGTCGTCAGCCGCAACCCGCGCTTCATCGGGGCGATCACGTAACCGTATTCGCGATCGACGATCGGCGCCGACGGCACGCCGCGCGCGGACGGCGCGTAGTGCATGTGATAGCCGCGCTTCTCGCGCAGCGGGATCGTGTAGCCGAACTTGCCGAACACCGTGTCGGACCACGGGCCGAGCGCGACGACCACGGCCGGCGCGGCGGCCAGGCCGTCCTGCGTCCTGACCTGCCAGCCCGGCGACAGTGCGTCGAGGCTCGCGGCGTCGCCCGTCAGCAGCGTGCCGCCGCCTTGCACGAAGAGTTGCGCGTACGCTTTGACGAGCGCGGCCGGGTCGACGACGCTTTTCGGATCGAGCCAGTGCAGCGCGCCGCAGAAGCCGGGCGCGAGGCTCGGTTCGTGCGCGCTCAGCGCGGCGGCATCGAGTGGCGTGATGCCGAGCCCGTGGCGGCGCGCGGCGAGTCCGGCTTCGGCCACGCCGCGTTCGAATGCGGCCGGCGTGCGGAACGCTTCCAGCCAGCCGTTCGCGCGGATGAGTTCGCCGGCGCCGGCCCGCGCGATCAGCGCGTCGTGCTCGACGATGCAGCGCTCGATCAGCGGCAGCATGTCGCGCGACGCCGCCGCGTGACGCAGCGGCGCCGATTCCCACCAGAAACGTGCGAGCCAGGGCGCGAATGCGGGCAGCGACGCGCTATGCCAGTAAAGATCGGTCGAGCGGTTCAGCGCATAGCGCATCAGCGTGAACGGGCTGCGCGGGAACGGATACGGTTCGACCGACGAGCGCTCGATCAGCCCCGCGTTGCCGAAGCTCGTGCCTTCGCCGGGCGCGCCGCGATCGACGAGGGCGACCTTGCGTCCGCGATCCTGCAGGTGGAGTGCCGCGGAGACGCCGACGATGCCTGCGCCGAGAACGATGACGTCGAAATCCATCAGTGGTGAATGACGGTGAGCGGCGCGCGCCCGCGATGAGGCGTATGCGCCCGGGTTGGAGAGCAGTTCGAGCTGCAAGCATACTCGCGGCGGCGTGGGGCACCAAGGGGCGCGCGCGGCCGACGCGCTGTCGGTGGCCCGTGCGCGACGATTGCCGTGACGACTGACGAGAACGGATGCGTGGCGCGGGATGGCTGCGAGAAAGCGGACGAATACCGAAGCGTGCCGGCGACTCGGGGTGTCGTTTCTGTCCGCTCGGCATACCGTTCGTGCGTCCGCGCGCCGGTGCGAATTCCGGTACCGGATCAGGTTCCGTTCGAGTGGCACGCATTGCGCGCCGCCGCCGCCAGTTGTCGCGCCGCCGCGAAGCAGGCCACTTCGTCCCCCGGCGCGCCGATCAGCTGCACCCCGACCGGCAGCTCGCCCGACATGAAGCACGGCGCGACGATCACCGGCAGGTCGGCAAACGAGATCGGCTGCGTGAGCATGCCGAGCGTCTTCGCGGGTTCGAGCGCGATGCCGTTGACGTCGACGGTGGCGTCCGTGAATCGCGGAGCGGCATAGGGTGTCGCGGCCGCGATCAGGATGTCGTAGCGCGCGAAGTATGCCGCGATGTGCGTTCGCCATGCGGCGCGGCAGGCCAGTGCCTGCGCGTAGACGGAATCGGGTGTCGCCGCACCGGCGGCAATGCGGGTTCGCAGTCGTTCCGACACCTGTGCAGCCGGCGCATTGAGCAATCCGCGATGTGCGCGGGCGACTTCCACGTTGGACACGATGACGGCCGCTTCACGCACGCGCGCGGCTAGCGCGCCGTCGATCGGGATGGCGTCGGCCGCATGCATGCAGACCGCTGCGCGCTCGACGGCCTGCCATGCGGCTGTATCGGCATGCAGTTCAAAATCGCCGGTCAGCACGGCGGCCCGTAGCGGGGTGGCCGGATCGCGTGCCGATCGTTGGGTCGGCAACGAGGTGTCGCCAAGCAGCGCGCCGTAGAGTGCAGCGAGATCGTCGATGTCGTTCGCGAACCCGCCGACCGCGTCGAGCGTGGCCGCATACGGCACGCATCCCGCGCGCGAAAGCCGCTCCGTGCCGGGCCGGATGCCCCAGACGCCGCACAAGGCGGCCGGCGCGCGGATCGAGCCGTTGGTATCGCTGCCGAGCGCGAGCGGGACGTAGCCGGCTGCCACTGCGGCGGCCGATCCGCTCGACGAGCCGCCCGTCATTCGCGAGGGATCGACCGGCAGCCGCACCGCGCCGAAATGCGGATTCACGCCGGTGGCGCCGCATGCCAGTTCATCCATGTGCGTGGCGCCGACCGGAATCGCCCCGGCCGCGACGAGCCGCGCGACCATCGCCGCATCGTCGCGGGCGCCCGGCAGCGCGGCGCGCGCGGGCGAGCCGGCAATCGTCGCGTAGCCCGTGACGTCGAAATTTCCCTTCACGAGAAACGGCACGCCTGCGAGCGGACCGGGATCGCGTCCATCCCGTACGAGGGCGTCGATACGCTGCGCGTCGCGCAGCGCCCGCGCGTCGAAGGTTTGCGAGCATGCGCGATATAGCCCGTCGCGGACGGCGATGTCGTCGAGCACGGCCCGCACGATCGACGCGGCATCGACCTGTCCGGCACGCACCGCAGCCGCCACCGCAAGCGCGCTGCGCATCGGCAACGGCGCGGTCATGCGCGCTCCATCAGCCGGCGCGGAATCGACAGGATCAGCGCGGCCGCGGCGAACAGAGTGAACGCGAGCAGCGCGACGCCCAGTTCGGTGCTGCCGGTCAGCCCGGTCGCGTAGCCCATCAGCGTCGGGCCGACGAAGCCCGCGACGGCCGCACCAATGTTGACGAGCCCCGCGCCGCCCGCTGCCGCGTCGCCGGCGAGAATCCGCGACGGCAGGCTCCAGAACATCGCCAGCGTGCTCATGATGCCGGCCACACCGACGGTCAGGCACGCCACGGCGAGCACCGGATGCGCATGCACGCCGAGGCTCGCGAGCAGCGCGATGCCGCCGAACGCGACGGGTAGCGCCGTATGCCAGCGGCGCTCGCCGGTGCGCACCGAATGTTGCGCGTTCGCGACCATCGCGATCGACGCGACGAGATAAGGAATCGCGCTGACGAGGCCGATCGCGAGATTGCTGAGCGTACCGAGCGCCTTGATCATCGTCGGCATCCAGAACACGAGGCCATAGTTGCCGACGTTGTAGAGGAACGACGTCGCAACCAGGATCCACAGGGTCGGCTCGCGCAGCGCGTCGCCCAGGTGCGCGCGCTTGCCGGCCGCTTCCTGCGCCATTTCCACATGGATCGTCCGCTTTTCAGCGTCGGTCAGCCAGCTCGCATCGTCGACCCGCTCGGTCACGCGCGTGAGCAGATACAGGCCGAGCACGATCGCGGGCAGTCCCTCGAGCAGGAACATCCACTGCCAGCCGCGCAATCCGAAGCCGCCGTGCGTCGCATCCATGATCCAGCCCGACAGCGGCGCACCGACGATCACGCCGAGCGGCATCGCGAGAAACAGCAACGCCATGACCTTGGCCAGCCGATGCGACGGAAACCACACGCTGAAGTACGCGATCACGGCCGGGAAAAAGCTGGCTTCGGTCACGCCGAGCAGGAAGCGCAGTGCGTAGAAACTGACCGTGTCCCGCGTCGCGAGCGTGGCGATCGATACGGCGCCCCACGCCAGCATCGAGCCGGCGAGACAGCGTTTGACACCGAGCTTGCGCACGAGCCAGCCGGCCGGCACCTGAAGCAGCAGGTAGCCGACGAAGAACAGCCCCGCGCCGACGCCGTACGCGGCATCCGACAGATGGAGGTCGCTCACCATCTGCAGTTTCGCGAAGCCGACGTTCACGCGGTCGAGGTAGCCGAAGAAGTAGCAGACCAGGATCAACGGGATGATGCGCCGGCTCAGTCGCGCGTACAGCGCGTCGACGTCGGGCGCGTGGGCGCTCGCGTTCGTGTCGGGGCCGGTCTGCATGCCGCGCGGCGCGGCGGCGCCATTGGAATTCGTCATCGTGACTCCGTGCGGGTTGGGGCGGCGGGCCGTAGACGTTGCGCAGGGCCTCCCGCCGGCATGGCTAAATGGCGGCAGGCGCCGGGTTCGTGCGCCGCAGCGCGCGGCCCGGGCGTGCACCGGTATGCCGCCCGTGTTCGAGCACCGCCTGCCCGTTGACGAACACGTGCTCGATGCCTTCGGGCCGCAGCGTCGGGTTCGCGAACGTCGCGCGGTCGATCACGCGCGCTGGGTCGAACACGACGAGATCGGCATAGTGACCGACCGCGAGCCGTCCGCGATCGGCGATGCCGAACTGCTCGGCGGTGAGGCCCGTCATTTTGCGCACGGCCGTTTCGAGCGGAAACAGCCCGCGTTCGCGCGAGAATTCGCCGAGCACGCGCGGGAACGTCCCCCACAGACGCGGATGCGGGCGTGTATCGTTCGGCAAACCGTCCGACCCGACCATCGCGAGGTCGTGCCGGATGATCCGTTCGACGTCGGCCTCGTCCATCACGAAGTAGATCGCGCCGGCCGGTTGCAGCGCGTCGATCGCGGCGTCGATCGAATCGCCGAACAGCGGCAGCAGTTCGTGGAAGTCGCGGCCCGCGAGCTCCGGATGCGGCTTCGACCATGCAAGCAGGACCCGCGACGACTGGCGGATGCGGTCGGCGCGCAGCATCGTCGACGTAGCCGGATACGGGTGGCAGTCGAGGCACAGCGGCTGCCGCGCGCGCTGCGCGTCGATGTGCGCGAGCGTTTCGGCCGAGCGGCCGTGGTTGGCCTTGCCCGCGACCTTGTGATGCGACAGCACGACGCGTACGCCGAGCGCGCGCCCGATCGAGAACGCCTCGTCGAGCGATGCGATGATCGCGTCCGTCTCGTCGCGCAGGTGGGTGGCGAACACGCCGCCCGTCTCGCGCAGCGGTGCGCACGTGTCGATCAGTTCGTCGGTCGTGGCCGCCGCCGCGGGCGGATAGAACGTGCCGGACGATACGCCGAATGCGCCGGCGGCCATCGCGTCGCGCACGTCGGCAGCCATCGCCGCGATTTCCGCGGCATTGGCCGCGCGATCGAGGTTGGCCATGTGCCGCACGCGCAGTGTCGAATGGCCGACGAGGGCCGCGGTGTTGACGGCGGCGGGGGCCGCGTCGAGCGCGTCGAGATACGCGCCGAACGACGCAAAGCGGAAGTTCCGCCATGCGCCGAGCAGGTCGAGCGGCTGCGGCACGTCCTGTTGCGCGAGCAACGGCGCGAGGCTGATACCGCAGTTGCCGGCGATCACGGTCGTGACGCCCTGTGCGACCTTGGGCTCGACGTCGGGATCGGTCAGCACGAACGCGTCGTCGTGCGTGTGGCTGTCGATGAATCCGGGCGCAACGACCTGGTCGCTCGCGTCGACCAAGCGCTCAGCGGTCGCGTCACGCAGGTCGCCGATCGCGGCGATGCGTGTGCCGATCACGCCGAGATCGGCGTCGAAGCGCGCGGTGCCCGTGCCGTCGATCAGCGCGCCGCCGCGCAGGATGACGTCGAAATGCATGGTGGCTCCTCCTGTCCCCGCCGGCCTGGACGGCCGGCTTCCGGGTGATGAGTTACCGATCGTCCCCAGCCAATATCCGGCCGTCCAATGCGAGTGCGCAAGCGATTCATGCGCGGCCGTCATCAATGCCCGCAGTGCCGCGTGCGGATCACGCGAGCGATGCCTTCACCAGTGCGTGCAGATCGCTCGCGAAGCTGGACATCGAGATCGTGCGGTGCCGCACGATGCCGACGGTGCGGTCGATCGTCGGGCTCGCGATCGGCACGGCGCGCACGGCGGGCGTGCCGTACGCGCGCAGCGCGCTTTCGGGCAGGATCGCGCAGCCGACGCCTGACGCGACGAGCGCCGCGACGCTCGAGATGTGCTCGACCTCATAGAACCAGCGGGTCCCCACGGCTTCCTGACCCATCAGCATTTCGAGCAGCAGGCGGTTGCCGCTGTCGCGGCCGCCGATGATCAGCTTCGCCTGCCGGAGCTCGCCGAGCGTAACGCCGTCGGCACGCGCGAGCGGATCGCCGTCGTGGACGGCGAGGACGTAGCGGTCGGCGAACAGCGGTTCGAACAGCAGATCGTCGTCGGCGCCCGGATGCAGGCTCACGCCGAATTCGGCGATGCCGGCGCGCACCTGCGACAGCACGAAGTCGTGATTGCCGTCGAGGATCTGCACGGCGACCTGCGGGTATTTGGCCGCGTAGTGGCGCAGCACGTCGGGCAGCGCACGTGCGACGACGGTCGGGATGGCGGCGAGCCGCACCTTGCCGTAGCGCTTCTCCGCAATTTCCCGGATCGACGACAGCATCGTGCCGAGCTGCGCGATCTGTTCGCGCGCCATCGGCAGGAACTGGCGGCCCACGCCTGTCAGCGTGACGCTGCGGGTCGTGCGGTGGAACAGCTCGACGCCGAGCGTCTGCTCCAGTTTTTGGATGCGCCGCGACAGGCCCGGCTGCGTCAGGTGCAGCTTCTCCGCGGCGCGATGAAACGTGCCGAGCTCCGCCACGGCGACGAACGCTTCGAGTTCCGAGTTTTCGACTTTCATGGCGCTGCACACTCCGTGTCCACTCCGGCGGCATGGAACGGCACGCCGGCAGCAAGCCGCCATTGTCGTCGAAATCTCGCGCGGGCAGGCCCGTCAGTCCAGCGTGAACAGCGAGCAAGCACGCGCGTATCGATGCCTGCGATCCGCAATGCCTTCCACAACCGGCGCGACCGGCCGCGCCATGCGACCGCGCTGCGTGACCCCGCGCAGCGCGCGGGCCGGGGACAGTCGCTGCCGGAGGGCGTCGCGCTCTGCGTGGCAACGAACCAGGCGTACAACAGCTATGTCGCGCGGATCGTGCGCAAGGACGGCGCGGTGAAGGTGGAGAAGCTCACGTGCGTGGCCGATTGCGGGATCGCGGTGTCGCCGGCCGGTGTCGACGAGCAACCGTACGGCGGGCTGACGTGGGGGCTTGGCCATGCGACGTCCGACCGCATCGATTTCAGGCACGGTCGCGTGCAGCAGTCGAACTTCGATACGTATCGTGTGATGTGGATGAGTGACATGCCCGACACCGATATTCATATCGAGCAGGGCGATCCGGAAAAGCCGTGCGGCGCAGGCGAGTTGTCGAGCACGGCCGTGATGCCGGCGATCGCGTATGCGGTGTTCCGGCTGACGAGGAAGCGGTTGAGCGAGACGTCGTGCGATGTGTCGGCGGCGGCATCGCGCGACAGAACGTATGAAGTTTGGCGTCCTCGAGCATCCAATCCGCTGATCAATTTCCCGCCGTCGACACCGGATCGACATCGGCAACACGTTCGCGCGCAAACGCCGATTCCGCATACTTTCCCCGTTTCTCGCGGGTGTTTCCCACTGGTTGGCGATGCGAATTTTTACCTAAGATGAAGCCATCATGCGCGTAATTCGGTGCCTGCACGCGCATGGAGGGAGGCGGGAGGCAGCGCCGGAGCGACGCCAGCGGATGTTGCCATCATGGATGCGAAAGTGTGCGCGTCGGCTGCCAGTCTCGCGACTGCAGCGACGCCAGCGGACGTGGCGGCAATCGCCGCGCGAACGGCGCCCGGCCGTCCCGGCCGAACCGCTCCGCTGCACCACGCGCTGGTCGCAATCGTTTGCGTTCTGGGGGCCGCCCAGGCCATGCTTGCCGGAGCTTCCGCCGACGCGCTCGATCCGGCCGACACGGTGCGCATCGTTGCGCCCGCAAGCCCCGCGGATCCCGCCGATCCGGCTGTTGCGACACACGACACGGCCGTGCGTCAGGTCGTGCTGGGCATCATCAGTTTCACCCGCTGGCCGACGACACCCGTGCGCCTGCATCTATGCGTCACGGGCCGGCCCGACTATGCGGGCGGCCTGACCGATACGCTGCAGGCCGGCTCGACGCTGCTCGACGTGCAGCGTGTGCGCTTCGACGATCCCGCGCTCGGCATGGCCTGCGACATCGTCTATCTCGGCAACCTGGGCGCGGATGAACGCGCGCGCGTGAGGGCGGCGGTGGCCGGCCATCCGGTGCTGACGATTGCGGAACACGATCCATCCTGCACGGCGGGCGGCATGTTCTGTCTCAACGTCGACGGCGAACGCGTGTCGTTCGACATCAATCTCGACGCGGTCGCACGCAGCGGCGTGCGCGTGCATCCGAGCGTGCTCAATCTCGCACGGCGGCCGGGGGCACCATGACACGACCCGTCCCGCCCGTTTCGCTGTCGCGCGTGCCGCGCCCGACGCTGCAAAGCGTGCTGCGTCGCGCGCACCTGCGCCTGGCGTTCGTCGCCGTCGCGATGGCCGCCGTGTCGTTGATCGTGGTGGCCGTGATTGCATTGCGTGCGTATGCCGGCAACAACCTGAACCTGCTGGCCCGCTCGCTCGGTTACACGGTGGAGGCCGCGCTCGTGTTCGGCGACCGCGTCGCGGCGGCCGAGGCGATCGGGCTGATCGCCATCGATGAAGATGTCGCGCAGGTGGTGGTCACGGATAGCAAGGACCAGCCGTTCGCGACGTGGCAATTGCCCGCCGGTAGCGGGATCGCGCGGCTCGAACGCGTCGTCGCCGACCTCGCGCTGCCGGGACCCGTGACCGCGCCGGTGGTACACGACGGCATCGTCGTCGGTCACGTCGTCGTGCGCGGCCGTGGCCATCAGTTCTTCGGATTCCTGCTTGGCGGCGTGGGCGGCATTCTCAGTTGTCTGGCCGTCAGCGTGATCGGTGCGTACATCAGCTCGAAGCGCTTGCTGCGCAGCATCGTTTCGCCGTTGCGCGCGCTGGCGGGCGTCGCCCACGCGGTGCGGCGCGAGCGTGCGTTCGCGCAGCGCGTCGAGCCCACATCGATTGCCGAACTCAACCAGCTCGGCGACGACTTCAATGCATTGCTCGACGAATTCGAAGAGTGGCAGAACACGCTGCGCGACGAGAACGCGTCGCTCGAACACAAGGCGACGCACGATGCGCTCACGGGGCTGCCCAACCGCGTGCAGTTCGAGTCGCGTCTCGCACGTGCCCTCGGCGAAGCCGCAGTGACGGGGCAGCGGGTCGCGATCCTGTATCTCGATTGCGACCGCTTCAAGGAAATCAACGACTGCCTCGGCCACGACGCCGGCGACGCGGTGCTGATCGGCATCGCGTCACGGCTGCGCACGCAGGTGCGCGAGACCGACCTGGTCGCCCGGCTGGGCGGCGACGAATTCGCGGTCATGCTGCCGGCCGTGCGCGAAGCGGGTAGCGTATGTCGTATTGCTGACGAGATCTTGTCCGGTATGGCGCCGTCGATCGAGCTGTCCGACGGCCGCGTGGTGGCCACCATGATGAGTGCCGGCGTTGCGCTGTATCCCGATCACGCGTCGGATGCGAGCGGCTTGCTGCGGGCGGCGGATGCCGCGATGTACCGCGCCAAGCGCGCCCGGCCAGGCTCGTGGCAACTGGCGGAAGGGGTCGCGGGGGCGGCCTGAGGTGCATCGTTTCACGCTGCGGGCGAGGCCGCGGCAGTGGGTGGAAAGCGCGCTCGCGATGCGCGTGCAATCGAAGAGGTCAATGATGAACAACACGTTTCCGGTGGGCATTGGGCGCATGTGCGTCGGCAGCGCGCTGCTTTTGTGCATGCTGCTGGGAGGCTGCAAGACGCCGCCGCTTCATCGTGGATTGACGCAGACGCAGGTCACGGCGCTCAAGTCGGCCGGTTTCCAGGAAACCCAGCAGGGTTTCGAGTTCGGCTCGGCCGGGCCGATCCTGTTCGATTTCGATCGCTACAACCTCAAGCCCGATGTGCGGCGGATCGTCGAAAGGATCGGTCGCACGCTCCACTCGGCGGGGATCAACGGGGTACGGGTCTATGGATATTCGGACCAGGAAGGCGTGGACGAGTATGACCTCGAGTTGTCCAGGCGGCGGGCGGAGGTCGTTGCCCTCGAACTGGTCGACGTGGGGCTCGATGCAAAGCGCATCGCGATCGTCGGGAAAGGGAAGAGCGATCCGGTCGGGGACAACAGGACGCCGGGAGGAAGGGCGCAGAACCGGCGGGCGGCGATCGTGGTGTCGCCGCGGTGACCGGGGCGGTTTCCCTGGACCGCATGAAAGGCATTTGAAAGAACCGGAAAACATGCGATCGAACCCGACGACCAGCAGCGTGTAGCGGTACCGCGGCGTTTGCAAGCGCGCGTTCCGTTCCGAGCGTTCGCACTATTTCATCGTGACTGGGGGCGATGCTTCGCCCCGTACGGATCTGTCACACGTTTCATGCAGATTGTGTCCTGTTCCGCGCGTGCCGGCGCGGCGATTCGGCGTGGGCAGTCGCGTCCGGGCGGCCCGACCGCCGGCCTGTTTTCGGACTATCGGGGGCCCGAACGGAAACGTTTGCAGGTGTCTTTCACGCGTCCGGATTTTGTCCTACATTATCGGGGCTTCGGGCCGGTCAGCCGGCACCAGGAACCTGAGAACACAAGAAGGAACAAGAATGAGTTTCGCTCCGAACGGGGGTATTCCCACTGGAATGGGCGGTAGTGCGCTCGGCTCGTTGAGCGCGCTCGGCGGTCTCGCCGGCCCGGTTGCGTCGAGCGTCGCCGGCAGCCTCGGGCCGCTCGCGGGCCTGGCCGGGCACGTCGACACCGTCCAGCGCGCGATGCAGCTCGCGCAGACCGGCTTCTCGCTGATGGACAAGACGCCCGGTGCGATCGCCGAGGCGATCAACGGCGCCGCCAACCCCCCGCGCCTGACCCAGCTCAACCGCTACGTGACGCTCGATACGCCGCTCGGCCCGGACGTGCTGCTGGTCAGCGCTGCCGTCGTCGACGAGCACGTGAACCGGTTGCCGGAGATCCACCTCGACCTGCTGTCGCATCGCCACGACCTGCGCCCCGAGGATCTCATCGGCCAGCAGGTCAAGATCCGGTTCGACCAGCAGGCGCGCCTGTCGACGCTCGAGCGTGTCGTCGCATCGGGCGCCGCCGACAACGACCGTTACTTCGACGGCTACGTCGCGTCGTTCGACCGCGCGGGCAACCCCGGCAACGTCACGCAATATCACCTGACGGCAGTGCCGTGGTTCTGGTTCCTGACGCGCTCGACCGACTGCCGGATCTTCCAGAACAAGACCGCGCAGGACATCCTCACCGAGATCTTCCAGGAGCACGGCTTCTCCGACTTCGTGTTCGATATCCGGACGAGCCAGAAGCCGCTCGAGTACGTCGTGATGTACCAGGAGAGCTACTACAACTTCTGCGCACGGCTGATGGAGCAGGAGGGGCTGGTCTGGACGCACCGCTACGAGAAGGACAAGCACATCCTGGTGATCGGCGATTCGAACCTGCTGTTCCGCCCGATCGACGGGCTCGCGACGGTGCCGTTCGCGGCCACCGAGGCGAGCGAGGACAGCGGCATCGACCAGTTGCACGAAGGCCGGCGCTTCGGCGTGGGCAAGGTCACGTTCCGCGACTTCAACCACCAGAATCCGTCGTCGCCGCTGATGCTGGTGGAGGCCGGGCCGCAGAACCTCAAGCATGCGCGGCTCGACGCGACCGAGCGGTTCGAACACCAGTCGCTGTACGACCACGGCGACGACGGCAACCGCTACGCCCGTTTCGCGATGGAGGCCGAGGAGGCGCAGGCTCATCGCTATACCGGCGGCGGCTACGCGTGGCGCATGACCACGGCGGGCGCCGTCACCGTGGCGAATCACCCGGTGCTCGAGAACAACCAGGAATACGTGATCCTGCACGTGCGTCACGAGGCGGTGAACGACTACACGCAGCACAGCGCGAAGCTGCCGTATCGCAACAGCTTCGCGCTGCTGCCGAAGAAGATTCCGTACCGTGCGCCGCGCGGCACGCCGAAGCCGGTGATTCACGGCACGCAGTCGGCGATCGTCGTCGGTCCGAAGGGCGAGGAAATCTACACGAATGGCAGCGCCGTGAAGGTG
This sequence comes from Burkholderia sp. Ap-955, assembly GCF_011753045.1. Taxonomy (NCBI): domain Bacteria; kingdom Pseudomonadati; phylum Pseudomonadota; class Betaproteobacteria; order Burkholderiales; family Burkholderiaceae; genus Burkholderia; species Burkholderia sp. Ap-955. Next base: position 45,859 of record NZ_VWWH01000004.1, on the reverse strand, counting down.
CATTTCCCGTGGGACCGGCGCGGCAAGAAGGACGGCTCCGATTCGATGTGGGTGCGCGTATCGCAACCGTGGGCGGGCGACGGCTGGGGCGCGGCCGCGATCCCGCGGATCAAGCAGGAAGTGCTCGTCGCGTTCAACCAGGGTGACCCGGATAACCCGGTGATCGTCGGCCGTGTGTTCAACGGCGAGCAGGGCAACCCGTACCATGGGGCGGCCGGCGAGACGATGGGGATCAAGAGCCAGACGCACAAGGGGCAGGGGTCGAACGAAATCCGCATGACCGACACGAACGGCATGCAGGAATTCTTCATGCACGCGCAGAAGGACATGAACACCGTCGTCGAGAACAACGAGACGCACAAGGTGCTGGGGCCGATGCGTACCGTGCTGGTGGCAACGGGGAGTGAAGAGAAGCAGATCCCGCAGGGCAACCTGACCGAGACGATCGCCGAGAAGCGCAGCACGACCGCGACCACCGTCGAGGTGATGACGCCGGCCAAGGATGGCGGCGGCGGCACTCAGGTTTACATGGCCGAGCGCGGCATCCTGCTGAAGGTGATGGACAGCTCGATCTCGCTCGCGCCGGAAGGCATCCGCCTCGAGCACAAGGGCTCCGTGATCCTGATGACCGACGACGGCGTGATGATCAACGGCACGCGCATCGATCTCAACAAATAACTCGAACGAAACCAGCCATGCACTACGCAATCCACGAAGGCACCTTCGAACTGCCGGACGCGGCGCTCGACCGCACCGTTAACATCCTGATGATGAACGTCGGCCCCGGCGGCCTCAATCTCGTGATCGCCCGCGGACGGTTGCGCGACGGGGAGAATCTCGACGCGTTCGTCGCGCGCGAATGGGAAGTGGCGTCGCGCGATGCCAGGATGCTGACCGAGAAGGCGCGTCGGCCGGTGACGGTCGGTTCCCGTGCGGGCGTCCAGATCGATTCCACGCTCGAGCGGGACGGCAGGCTCTGGCATCAGGTTCAGACGATGTTTCCGTCGGACGACGCCGGCCGCGTGCTGGTGATGACGTTGACCAGCGCGGCGCCGCTGACTGAAGAACAGCAGGCGATCGCAGAACGCATGCTCGCCAGTTTCCAGCCGCGCGCGGCGCGGCCGTCCCTGCTCGGGCCGGGTGACGCGTCGTGAGCGCGGAAAACTTCGCGGCCGCTCGCTTCGAAGATCCGATCCAGCACACGTCGTTCCTGGGTGAGCTTGTCGGCACGGTCGGGTCGGTGGTCGGCGGGGCCATCGTCGGTGCGTTGGTGGCAGAGGTGATGGAGGGGCTGATATTCGCCGGCCTCGCCGCGCTCGAAATCGGCACGGCAGGGTTGGCGACGCCGCTCGTGATTGCGATCGGTGTAGGCGTGGCGGTCGGCTCGGGCGCGCTGATGGAAGCGAGCGGCATGAACGACGCCATCGACGACGGCGCGAAGTCGGTGGCCAATTCGCTCGTGCCGCCCGAGATCAAAGGCAAGATCGCGAGTGGGTCGGGGAACGTCTACGTCAACGACAAGCCGGCGGCGCGGGCGGCGAAGCCGGGCGATCTCGATACCGTTGCGTGTACCGATCATCCCGGGCCGCAGATGATTGCCGACGGGTCGGGCAGCGTTTATATCAACAATCAACCGGCCGCGCGGGTCGGTGACAAGACGACATGCGACGGGACGATTGCCGAAGGCTCGGACAACGTTTTCATCGGCGGTGGGACACAGCGGGTGCGGGATGTGAAGTCGGCGACCCGGCTCGGGTGGCTGGGGGCTGCGCTCGGTATCGCGCTCGCGGTGTGCGGCCGCGGGAAGATGAGCTGGGGCGACTTCCTGAAGAGCAAGGTGCCGTGTCTTGCGGTGAATTTTGCGGCGGGTGCGTTCGGCACCTGGCTGGGTAGTCTGGCGAGGCCTTCGGCGGGCCATCCGGTTAACGTCATTACCGGCAGCAAGGTGCTCGATGGCACGGACGATACCGATTTCGTCCTGCCCGGGCCGCTGCCGATCGTCTGGCAGCGTTTCTATAGCAGCCTCGATGATCGCGCCGACAGCCTGTTCGGGACAGGGTGGAGCGTGCCGATCAGCGTCGAGCTGCGACTCACGCGTGAACATGGCGAGGTGGTGTCGATCACGTACTGGGACGAGCAGGGGCGCGATATCGTGTTCCCGGCTGTGCCGCCGGGCGAGAGCCATTTCAGCGTGCCGGAAGGTATTTACCTGATCTGTACCGAGGGCGGCCACTATGTGATCGAGACGGTCGACGGTGTGTATCGCGATTTCGGTCGTGCTCGTACCGATGCGGATGGCGAGACGCTCAAGCTCTGGCGCCTCGAGGATCGCAACGGTAACTGGATCGAGGTCGAGCGAGAAGCGCACGATGAGGTTGTGCGGCCTGCGCGGTTGCACGATAGCGCCGGTCGCTTGCTGACACTGTCCTACGACAAGTTGCATCCGCAACGTATTGCCGCGATCGAACTGACCCGTGGCGTTGACGGTGAACAACCCGACACGCTGGTGCGGTACGCGTACAGCAACGCCGGCGAACTGGTGGCCGTTACCGATCGTAGCGGTCATGTCGGGCGACGCTTCGCATACGAGCATGGGCTGATGGTCCAGCACACGCTGCGTGGCGGCCTGCAGTGTTTTTATGCGTGGCAGGGTGTTGGTCGCGATGCGCGCGTCGTGCGCCACTGGACCAACGACGGCGAAGCGTACACGTTCGACGCGGATCTCGCGCAGCGGTCGGTGACGATTACCGACCAGATCGGCCGCGTGACGCGCTGGACGTGGAACGAGGATCAGCAGCCGACGAGCCATACGGATGCCGAAGGCCACGTGTGGCAGCTGGAGTGGAACGCGAAGCGGCAGTTGGTCCGCACGACCGATCCGGCCGGGAACACGACGCGCTTCGAGTATGACGAGCGCGGGCGGCAGACGCAGCGTATCGATGCGCTTGGGCAGGTCGAGCGGACTGAGTGGAACGGGTACTACGACCTGCCCGTAGCGGAAACCGATCCGGCGAATTCGCGCTGGATCTATCGCTACGACGATCGCGGCAACCTGACGATGACGCGCGATCCGGCGGGTTTTGCGACCGAGTATCACCGGGACGAGCGCGGGCTCGTGCATACGATTCGCGATGCGCGGGGTGGGTACAAGTTCCTTGAATGGAATGGCCGTGCGCAGTTGACGTCGTATACCGATTGTTCCGGCAAGGTCACGCGGTTTGCGTATGACGCACGTGGTGCGCTTTCGCGCGTGACTGATGCGGCCGGGCAGTCGACCGTGTACGAAACGGATGCGATGGGGCGGGTCATGGGGATCGGGACGGCCGATGGTGCTCGTCAGGCGTTCCGGTATGACGTGGCCGGGCGTCTCGTTGAAGTTGTCGATGCGAATCAGCGCAGCACGCGGTATGAGATCAATCCGCGCGGGCTGCTGATTTCTCGTACGGACGCGGCTAATCGTGTCGTGCGATTCGGGTACGACGATGCGTTCCGGCTCGCGAGCTTGACCAACGAAAACTGCGAGTCGTATCGCTTTCAGTATGACGGTCGCGATTTGGTGGCTGCGCAGATCGGGCTCGATGGCCACAAGCGCACATACGAATACGACGTGTGCGGCCAAGGCACGGTCGTGCGGGATGGAAAGGTCGAGACGCGATACGAGCGCGATGCGATCGGTCGACTGACGGCGAAGCAAGCTACGCATGAGCGATGTGAGTACCTGTACGACAAGGCGAGCCGAATCGCGTCGGCCGAGTTGTACACGCTGGGGGCTCGCGGTTCGTCGCTGAAGAATCGGGTCAGCCTGAAGTACGGCGCGCGCGGTGAGGTGCTCGAGGAGTACACGCCGACGGGCTGGCTTGCGCATACCTACGATGAGCTTGGTAACCGCGTCAGCACCACGATCTCGGGCGAGCGCACGATCGACTGGCTGCATTACGGGTCGGGCCATGTGCACCAGATCCGCGTTGACGGTGCCGCAGTCGCCGACATCGAGCGCGATGATCTGCATCGGGAAGTCCTGCGGACGCAAGGCAAGCTGACGAGTCATTTCGGGTACGACGCGGTGGGCCGTCGTGCCCGGCAAGTTGCACAGCGAGGCAGGGCGGCGGACGAGTTGCTGGCGAAGCAATGGCAATATGACGCTGTGGGAGATGTGATCCAGAAGCGGGATCTGCGCTATGGCACGACGAGCTATCGGTATGACCCGACCGGTCGCATTGAACAGGCGGCCGGGCCGGGATTGCCGTCGGAAGTGTTTCGTTGGGATGCGGCAGCCAACCTGGTGTCGAGCGATCACCCGGGAGGTTTCGTAGAGCACAACCGGCTCAAGATGTTCGAGGACAAGCGGTTCGAGTATGACGTCTATGGGCGGCTGGTTCGCAAGTTGAGTGGGCACGGGCCGGCCAAAGAGTTGGTACTTGAGTACGACGACTGGAATCAGTTGAAGACTGTCGTGACGAAGGACCGGCTTGGTGTCGGGACGACGCACTTCGAATACGACGCGTTCGGTCGGCGGATTCGGAAGCTCAATGGGGGTTATGCGAGTACGGATTTCCTGTGGGACGGCATGCGGCTCGTGCAGGAAACGTATCACGACCGTCAGGGCGAGGAAGCGCTGACGTACTTGTATGAGTCCAACAGCTATGTGCCGCTGGCACGGATCGACCAGGGTAAGGCGGCGGCTAACGACGCCAATGCACGGGATGCGGTCTACTATTTCCACAACGACGTGTCGGGGTTGCCGGAGGAACTGACTAACGCTGAAGGCGAGTTGATCTGGCAGGCTCGCTACAAGGTGTGGGGCAACGCGGTGCAGGAGGAGTGGGTCGCGCGGGCTCCGCAGCAGTCGGTGCCGGAATGGGGCGAGGTGCAATTGGCTTCTGCAACACCTGCCCACGTGCCGCGGCCGCAAAACCTGCGCTTCCAAGGACAATACCTGGATCGGGAAACCGGGCTGCACTACAACACGTTCCGGTTCTACGATCCGGACATCGGGCGTTTTATCAATTCGGATCCAATCGGATTGATGGGCGGAATAAACCTCTATCAATACGCACCGAGCCCACTAAGCTGGATTGACCCTTGGGGGCTGTCGTGCTCCAGTGATGCGAAGGAACTGGCGCAGAATCTAGGTACTAGACCCAGTGCCGACTATAGGGCGCACCATATCGTGATGTCGAACTCGACCGACCCTCGAATGGTGGCGTTGCGAACCAAAATGGATAATCTCGGAATACCAATTAATACGGCTGAAAATGGTGCGTGGCTGCCTAAAGACGCCAGCTCGCGCTTGGCTGGCGATTTGTCGACTGCACACTCTGGGGAAGGTGTTCATGGCAATGCATATAAGCAGTACGTCTTCGATAATTTAGATAACGCAAATACGGTTCCAGATTTTAATGCTGGATTGGATAAAATTAGAGCCGACCTTGAAGGCGGTAAAACGTTCCCGAGGAAGAGATAGGTGAAAAATGGGAAAAGACGACCTTGTTAAGCTGTTGAGTGCGAGTGATGGAGCTTATTCGGAATTTCTGCGGCGAGCGAAGGAGAGCGCCAAATCGGAAAGATGGGGGACAGGTGTTGGTGCGCCGTTTTCTCTTGAACCCTATCGTACCGAAATTCTTGGGGTAAAACCGGGGCGCATGCTAAAAAGTAAATCGGAGCCTGGCCCTCGACGATACTGTTATTCATATGATGACCATGGTCGAGTGATACATATGGTTGCCTATGGGAAGTTAGGTGGTCCTGCAGGAAACCAGGATTGGATGCGTTCAGACGATTTCTACGTGTACTCGGAGAATTTTGCGACGCGATACGTTTTCGGAAATACATTCCGGGAGAATCCCGATTCTCAGGTGACCCGCGTCGTACGGGCGATTTATGAGGATGGTAGAATTTCCAAGACATTTCAGATTGAAAGGAGAAATGCCGAGTATACGGAAACGACTTATTTATATGATGATTCTGGAAGGATTTTTGAAATACGGATCGTGTGGCCGGAGGGGCGGTTCCCGGAGCGATTGCTATCGCTGGAGGGAGAGGGAGATGACGTAAAAATATTTGAAATTCGTGATCAAAGAAGGATCCCAGTTTATCCGGAGCCTTAATTAAAGAAATAAAAATGAGAGAGTGGATGATGGCGTAAATTTGTTTTACGAAAATTTCCGCTCTCTCGGGTGTGATTAATTTATATATCTTGCTGGGACGTGAGAACTGGCCGCGTGCGTGTCTCGGGAAGTGAGGGTTGGCGTGTAAGTTTTCGTAACTTACTAGTTGGCTATCATCGGATAGTGTCCGTGTTCGCCGACAGTTGACGTATTTCGATCGTGGTTCGGCCTATGCCCTACCGTGAGGGATTGAATCAATAGCAGGCAGGTAACATAGACCAGGGCTCATTCTCACACGGATCAAACTGCTGGGATTCTGGACTAGGAGGCGAGTATGTTCGATATCGAGGTGCAAAAAAAGTATCTCGAATCGATTCTTTCTGCAGAAAAATCTGAAAACGTTGTTCGTTTCGGTGTCTGGTGTTGTGTTGGCCTTGCGCACGATGACTCAATATTCGAGTTCCTTGCCACGCACACGGGGAGTACGAGCATACAGATCAGGCAACGAGTCAGCGAATACCTGGATCAAGTGTGGAATGGAAACGAAAACTCCAATCCGCTAAGTGATCTGGAGCAAGTGGACTGGGATCCTGATGCAGTCGAAATGGAAGACGACGCTGCGGCCCAAGGGGCGACTGATTTGCTGGCGGGGCTATCCTTTTTGGCTCAATGGTGTACTGGGCACAATGTTGAACGATTGGTTGCATGCGCCGAGGTTCTGATAAATCGGATTGACTACTTGAAAAGTTTCGAGTTGATTGGTCGGCATGCGACGAATTCGGTTGAAAATGAAATGAACGCACAGAAGAACTTTGCCAGGGATCTTGTTGCAGGAATTTTGTCCGATCAGGACAAGAGAAAATATCACGAGTGGCTATTCAATCTCGGAACACCTTGAACCACAAACCTTTGCTGCGAGCGTGTAAATAGCGGCGGTGTGCTGCGGGAGTATCGCCGGGACTCTATGCAAGTCCTGCAGGGGATGTGATGCACCCGCTGCCGTAGGCACCGGCACCGCGGGGGGAATGTGAGGACAAGGAGACGGTTCACATCTTGGAACCTCTTAGGTTGAAGAGAAGAGGTCACGTGATGTTTTGAAGTGCGTAAATAAAGCGGATCGGTTGCTTATGAGGAAAGAATATTTCTGTTCCAGAACAGAGTTTCCATGTGGCCTCGGAGAGATTTTCACGGAATTTGTTGATGGTGTCGCGACGCGCCAGATTAGTCGACCTGACAATGGATCTGTCTACGCGTCGTCATCCCGGCACGATTGGAATCCTGATATTGGTTTTTTGCTATTTGACGGGATGAAGGACGAGCTTGAAATCTCACCACATGACGAAATCAAGGAGGAGGATTTCGAGCGCGCCTGGAATGCTGCCGTGGGAAACGTTTCTTAACGACATAGGAAATGTGGGATACCCGTGAAAATCACGCTCCCTCAGGTCGCGCAAGTCTTATTCGTGTCTGAAGATCGGTGGAATGTGGCTAATCGATGATGCATGTTTTGTGTCGGGCGCGATGTGCAGATCCTGATTGGATGGGCAGGCTGATCATCACGCAACTGTAAGGGCCAACGTCGCACGATGCGGTCGCGCTGTGCGAAGTCGCGCACCGTGCCGAGTAGGGCAGCCACAGCCGACCACCCCCAGCGCCTCACCAACCGATATTGCAAGACGACCGCGACGTCCCCGCACCACCTGTAGCCATGCACTTCGTCCCCGCACCATTGTCATAAAACGTCCGCGTCTCCGGCTGCGGCACCGAAGGGTCAAACGGATTCGGCGCGCCATGCGGACCGCGCGGAGCATCGTACGGCCGCTGCGGCGCATACGAACCGCTACTACCAGCAGGCCGTGAGCCGTTAGCGCGCAGATATTCAATCCAGTTCTGCTCGCGCTGTTCATACCCAGGCACTGCACGGCCAAAACTATCGCTCCCACCCGCGCCAAGCGCGACGCGGTTCGAAGGCAACTCAAAATCGGGCTCGTGCTCACCCGAAGGCGTCGGCACCACAAGCGCATCGCCCGTCACCCGCAAAGGACGCGTATCCGGCGTATCGAATGGACCGCGCTCCATCGGCGCGGCGTACTCCAGGCGACTGTGGCCCATACGCGCCGCATGCCCCTCATCCCGAGCCGCAGCCCTACGCTCCGACCGAAACACGTTGGCACCCACCGACCGATCGGTCAGCGAACCACGCCCGGAAGCATCGGCGGTAGAAACAGAAAGCGCACACGCAATCGCGGCGGTGGCGGAAGAAAAGCGGGGGAGGTGATTCATCAGCGTTCCGAAGCAGGTGATATGCGATGAGAAAAAAACGGCAGATCACTGGCTGGCGGCTGGGCGACGGACGGGCGTCGAAGCGGCCCTGAAGCGACTGCGAGGCGCTGCGTACGCGACTCACAGGAAGGCTGGCTGGATTGCAGAAGCGAATTCGTATTATTTCATGAAAATAACAATGAGCTTCCAAATGTTTAGTTTTGTTTGTAAACAGTAGGATTGACCGCCTCGACCGACCGCCCCGAGTTGGTGCCAACCCAAGCAATCATCAGTTGATTGATTTTCGGCGATCGGACCCTTAGCAGCCCGAAAACGCACCGGACAAAATCCACGATCGCCGAAAGCCAAGCCCAGCAAGGCAACCACCCAACCCGACCCACCCCATAGCAACCCAATTGCACCCCAGCCAAACGTTCTCGAGCCTCACGCGGTTGCGCCCCCATCGCCACCGCCGCCCCCAAATGCCTCCGTGTTTTCCCTCGGTCGACCGGCATTTTTGACAGACGATTTAAAAACGCCCATATAATTTCGACTGCCTTGCCAATGGCTGTCGGACCATCCCTCCGAACAAGCGATTTGGCAAGCGGGGCAGGCGAAACGCTTGCGCAATGCAAGACGCATCACGATGTCTTTCCGAACCAGACGTCCCCTTTCGGGGACTGCAAGAGCCGGGCCCCGCTACGCAACATTCCGCTGGAGTTCCGTCTTCTATGTGTCTCGGGCGTGTCCCATGTGCTCGCCCCGGGTGCTGTTCGATTGCGCAAGTCATGCCGCCTTTGCCCGTATGACTAAACAACATCGAGGAGCTCCCAGATGACGCTGTCCCGTCTTACGTCCATTTCCGCCGCCGTGCTGTTCGCCGCCGGCGCCGCCGCCGCGCAAGCGGAAACCGTGAAGATCGCCATCGCTGGTCCGATGAGCGGTTCGGTCGCCCAATACGGCGACATGGTGAAGGCCGGCGCGCTGACCGCGATCGAGCAGGTCAACGCTGCAGGCGGTGCGGGCGGCAACAAGTTTGAAGTCGTGATGATGGACGACGCATGCGAACCGAAGCAGGCCGTCGCCGTCGCCAACAAGATCGTCAGCCAGAAGATCAAGTACGTGATCGGCCACGTGTGCTCGGGTTCGACGATTCCGGCCTCGGACATCTACGAGAACGAAGGCATCGTGATGGTCACGCCGTCGGCCACCGCGCCGCAGCTGACGGAAGGCAAGAAGCGCCACTTCATCTTCCGCACGATCGGCCGTGACGACCAGCAAGGCCCGGCCGCCGCGCACTACATCATCAACAACGTGAAGCCGAAGAAGGTCGCGGTCCTGCACGACAAGCAGTCGTACGGCCAGGGCATCGCGTCGTCGGTGAAGAAGGACCTCGAAGCCGCGAAGATTCCGGTCGTCCTGTTCGAAGGCGTCAATGCCGGCGATTCGGACTACTCGGCGATCATCACGAAGCTGAAGTCGCAAGGCGTCGACTTCGTCTACTTCGGCGGCTACCACCCGGAAATGGGCCTGCTGATGCGCCAGGCGCGCGAGCAGGGCGTGAAGGCGACGTTCATGGGGCCTGAAGGCGTGGGCAACAAGGACGTGACGGCCATCGCCGGCCCGGCTTCGGAAGGCATGCTCGTCACGCTGCCGGCCGACTTCTCGGCCGATCCGGCCAATGCGGCGCTCGTGAAGGCGTTCGCGGACAAGAAGCGCGACCCGAACGGCCCGTTCCAGATGCCGTCGTACGCTGCGGTGAAGATCATCGCCGACTCGATCGCCGGAGCGAAGACGACCGATCCGACCAAGGTCGCCGCGTACATGCACAAGACGACGTTCGACACGCCGATCGGCAAGGTCGCGTATGACGCACAGGGCGACCTGAAGGCGTTCAAGTTCGTCGTGTACACGTGGCACAAGGACGCGACGAAGACCGCCGCCAAGTAATACGGAGTACCCGCCCACGCATGCCGCCCTGTCCGCGACCCGGACGGGGCGGGTGCGTATTGTCCGCGCATCTGCCCATTGCGCGGCCATGGGGCGGCCCGAGACGACACCGTGCGTTGCGCGCGGCCACGCCGTGATCCGGCGACGGCAGGCGACATGGCGCCAACGGGAGCTTCCCGCACATGACTGACTTCTTTCCTCAATTCGCCCAGCAGCTGGTCAACGGCCTGACGCTGGGTGCGATCTATGCGTTGATCGCCATCGGCTATTCGATGGTCTACGGCATCATCGGCATGATCAACTTCGCCCACGGCGAGATCTACATGATCGGCGCGTACGTGGGCCTCGTGACCCTGACTGCAATCGGCATCTCGGCCGGCTATCCGCTGCCGCTCGTGCTCGGCGCCGCGCTGATCGTGTCGGTGATCGTCACCGGCCTGTACGGTTTCGCGGTCGAGCGCGTCGCGTACCGGCCGCTGCGCGGCGGCCCGCGCCTCGTGCCGCTGATCTCCGCGATCGGCATGTCGATCTTCCTGCAGAACTACGTGCAGATCGGCCAGGGCGCGCGCGACGTGTCCGTGCCCGTGCTGATCTCCGGCGCGTTCGACATCCATCTCGGTGGCGACTTCGACGTGACCATCCCGTATTCGCGCCTGATGATCGTCTGCGTGACACTCGTGCTGATGATCACGCTCACGTTGTTCATCTCGCATTCGCGGATGGGCCGTGCGTGCCGCGCATGCGCCGAGGACATGAAGATGGCGAACCTGCTCGGCATCGACACGAACCGCGTGATCTCATTCACGTTCGTGCTCGGCGCGATGCTGGCCGCCGTCGGCGGCGTGCTGATCGGGCTGACGATCGGCAAGCTGAACCCGTATATCGGCTTCGTCGCGGGCATCAAGGCGTTTACCGCCGCGGTGCTCGGCGGGATCGGCAGCATCCCCGGCGCGATGCTCGGCGGCGTGCTGCTCGGCCTCGCTGAAACCTTCGCCGCAGGCTACATGCCGGCCGAGTACAAGGACGTGGTCGCGTTCGGCCTGCTCGTGCTGATCCTGCTCTTCCGCCCGACCGGCCTGCTCGGCAAGTCGGACATCGAAAAGGTTTGAGGGAGACGCAGATGAGTCAAGTCATTTCCGTTCGCCGCCCGGTCGCCGACGCATCGGTCGGCCAGGCGCTGAAAAATGCCGTGGCCGCCGCGTTCCTGACGGCGATCCTCACGATTCCGGTGCTCGGGCTGCAACTGAAGCTCGAAGGCTATCAGGTGGTGCTCACGCCGCACTGGCGGCCAGTGTGGATCGCGGTCGCGGGCGTGTTCTTGTTCCAGCTGTTCAAACCGTGGCTCGTACGCGCGAAATCATCGGTGAAGCTGCCGGCCATGCCCGCGATGGGCGCGCAGCAGCAGCGCGTGATCGTCTGGGTGCTGCTCGCGGTCGGGCTCGTGTGGCCGTTCTTCGGCTCGCGCGGCGCGGTGGACGTCGCGACGCTCGCGCTGATCTACGTGATCCTCGGCCTCGGGCTGAACATCGTGGTCGGTTTCGCGGGGCTGCTGGATCTCGGCTATGTCGGCTTCTACGCGGTCGGCGGCTACACGTACGCGATGCTGAACCAGTACTTCGGGCTGTCGTTCTGGGAATGCCTGCCGCTCGCCGCGATCGCGGCCGCGACGTTCGGCTTCCTGCTCGGCTTCCCGGTGCTGCGGCTGCGCGGCGACTATCTCGCGATCGTCACGCTCGGCTTCGGCGAAATCATCCGCCTGCTCGCGAACAACCTGACGAGCCTCACGGGTGGCCCGGACGGCATCTCGGGCATTCCGAAACCGAGCGTGTTCGGCTACGAGATGGCGCGCAGCGCGAGCGTCGAAGGCGCGAAGACCTTCCACGAACTGATCGGGCTGGAATACAGCGGCGATCACGTGGTGATCTTCCTGTACCTGCTCGCGCTCGTGCTGGTGGGCTTCACGCTGTTCGTGACGAGCCGCCTGATCCGCATGCCGATGGGTCGTGCGTGGGAAGCGCTGCGCGACGACGAGATCGCGTGCCGTTCGCTGGGCCTGAACCCGACGCGCATCAAGCTGTCGGCGTTCACGCTCGGCGCGGCGTTCGCCGGTATCGGCGGCGCGTTCTTCGCGGCGCGCCAGGGCCTCGTGAATCCTGAATCGTTCACCTTCATCGAATCGGCGCTGATCCTCGCGATCGTCGTGCTCGGCGGGATGGGCTCGCAGCTCGGCGTGATTCTCGCGGCGATCCTGCTGACCGTGCTGCCGGAAGTCGCGCGCGGCTTCGCCGAGTACCGGATGCTGATCTTCGGTCTCGTGATGGTGTTGATGATGATGTGGCGTCCGCAGGGCCTGCTGCCCGCGAGCCGTCCCCACGTGGAGCTGCCCCAATGAGCGCGAATACGGAACTGTTGAAGGTCGCCGGGCTGCAGATGCGCTTCGGCGGGTTGCTCGCGGTGGACGGGATCGATTTCGACGTGCGTCGCGATGAAGTGTTCGCGATCATCGGGCCGAACGGCGCGGGCAAGACCACGGTGTTCAACTGCGTCGGCGGCTTCTACAAGCCGACCGGCGGCGACGTCGTGCTCGACGGCCACGCGATCGCAGGGCTGCCGAGCCACAAGATCGCGTTGAAGGGCTTGGTGCGGACGTTCCAGAACATCCGCCTGTTCAAGTCGCTGACCGTCGTCGAGAACCTGCTGGTCGCGCAGCATCGCAAGGTGAAGGCTGGGCTGCTGCCGGGCCTGTTCTCGACGCCCGCGTATCGCCGCGCCGAGAAGGAAGCGCTCGAACGCGCGGCCGTGTGGCTCGACCGGATGGGGTTGACGTCGGTCGCCAACCGGCCGGCGGGCACGCTGTCGTACGGGCACCAGCGGCGTCTGGAGATCGCGCGCTGCATGATCACCGAGCCGCGCCTGCTGATGCTCGACGAGCCGGCGGCCGGCCTCAACCCGCAGGAAAAGATCGAACTGCAGCACCTGATCGACAAGCTGCGCCGCGAGTTCGGCGTATCGGTGCTGCTGATCGAACACGACATGAGCCTCGTGATGGGCGTGTCCGACCGCATCCTGGTGATGGAGCACGGCCGGCCGATCGTGATCGGCACGCCGGAAGCGGTCCGCAACGACCCGCGCGTGATCAAGGCGTATCTGGGGGAAGAGTGATGCTGAAGCTGGAACAGGTCCATACGCACTACGGCGCGGTCGAGGCGCTCGCGGGCGTGTCGATCGAGGTGAACAAGGGCGAGATCGTCACGTTGATCGGCAGCAACGGCGCCGGCAAGACGACGCTGATGATGACCGTGTGCGGCACGCCGCGCGCGTCGTCGGGCCGCGTGCTGTTCGAGGGCAAGGACATCACGGCGATGTCGACGCACCAGATCATGCGGCAAGGGATGGCGATCTCGCCGGAAGGGCGGCGCGTGTTCCCGAGCCTGACGGTGCTCGAGAACCTGAAGATGGGCGGCTTCTTCGCGAGCCGTCACGAGATCGACGACGGCATCGAGCACGTGTTCAAGCTGTTTCCGCGCCTGAAGGAACGCGCGACGCAGCGCGCCGGCACGATGTCGGGCGGCGAACAGCAGATGCTGGCGATCGGCCGCGCGCTGATGAGCAAGCCGCGTCTGCTGCTGCTCGACGAACCGACGCTCGGTCTCGCACCGCTCGTGATCGCGCAGATATTCGACATCATCCGCACGATCCGCGACGAAGGCGTCACGGTGTTCCTCGTCGAGCAGAACGCGAACAAGGCGCTGGGTGTGGCCGATCGCGGCTACGTGCTCGAAACGGGACGCGTGGTGCTTGCCGATACGGGTGCAAACCTGCTCGCGAACGATCGCATCAAGCAGGCGTATCTCGGCGGTTGACGCCGAAAGCCGCCGGCCTGCAACGGGCCGGCGGCGCTTCCTCTTTTGCTGTCTCATGCAAGGCCGGTTCCCGGCCTTGTCTTCATCCGATCCTGAATGTGCTTTTCAGTACGTCGCGCAGATGCAGCGCGGCGCGATTGCTGTCGTCCGTCAGGATGGTGATCAGGTGCGGCGGGAGATCGGGCAGCACGATCCCGGCGACGTGGCTCGTCAGGTTGCCGGACACGCGATCGTGCTCGATCAGGCCGACCGCGAGGCCGTTCGCGATACACGCCTCGACCGCAGGCGAACTGGCGCTCTCGAGCAGCATCCGGTGCGGGATCTTCGCTTTCTTCAGCGCGCTCAGCGCGGTGTCGCGGTACGGGCAGCCCTGCAATTGCACGGCGATCGGCAGCGGCGCGTCGGGATTGAACTTGAAGGTTCGCGCGGCGACCCACACCGGATGGGTCTTGCTGAGCAGCTCGCCGTGCGGCGTCGCTTTCGGCACCACGGCGATCGTGATGTCCAGCTGGCCGCGCGAGAACAGCGACTGCAGCTCTTCGCTGGAGCGCGCCTCGACCGTCAGTTCGAGCAGCGGCCGGTCGGCGGCGAAGCGCGGCAGGAATTCCGCCATGAAGTGCGCGGCGTACGAATCGGGGATGCCGAGCCGCAGCTTGCCGGTCAGCATCTGCGGCGACAGCGATTCGACGAGCCGGTCGTGGCTCAGCAGAAACTCGGTGGTGTCGCTCAGCAGCTTGTGGCCGTACTGCGTGAGTTCGACGGCCTGGTTGTTTCGCGTGAACAGGCGCTGCGCGACCATTTCCTCGAGCTTCTGAATCTGCGCGGTGACCGACGACGGGCTGCGATTCACATGAGCGGCCGCATCCTTGAAGCGTCCGAGCTTCGCGACGGCGTGGAAGGTTCGCAGCAGGTCGACGTCCAGGGTGCGCGGCATGATTTGGTTTTTCCGAATCAGTGATTCAGGTAATGTCGATTGACGGAATTATTGGGCATCCCATATTCTCGGTCAACAGGCAGACAACGGCAGGCAGCCGGTCGCGCGTTGCACGTATCCGGGGAACGATTCATGTCGATCAACGATTTCGTTGTAGATGCATTGGTGCGGGACAGGAAGTTGAAGGCCGAGTCGGTATGGACGGTCGAGAATCACGAAAAGTATTCGACGCTCAAGCGCAGCGACGATGACGCGAGGAGGAAGGAAGCAGGGCGCGAGGTGTTTTCGCTGATGCGCAACCTGAACGAGCTGGGCGTGCGGAGTCCCGCGCTGTGTGCGGACCGCGACGGCAACGGTTCGTTGCGCGAAGCGATCGGCCAGTTGAGCGAGCGGCTCGCGACGTTGTCGCGCGGCCGCGATGTGCATTACATCGAGCTCGGGCCGGAGCCGGTCAAGACGACCGAACTCGTGAAGGCCGTCAGCGGCTGCGGCCCGGATCATCTGCGCTATACGGCCGTCGACATCAACGAGTCGTCCGAAGACGCGATGCGGCACGCGATCATGCCGTTCCTGAAAACGCCCGGCTGTTTCAACTACATCGCCGACGATTACCGGAACGTGCAATGGAACCACATCGACGTGGGCCAGGACGTGACGTTCATCACGATGCTCGGTTTCCAGGAAGGCAACGAATTGCCCGTGACGATCGGCCGGCTCATCCGCAATCTCGGCGGCAAGTCGACCTACATCGTGTCGGAGATGCAGTTGCTGGTCGAGGGGAGAGAGGAGCCCATCTACAACTTCTACCGGAACGAGAACATGGTGCGTTTTTCCGAAGTCGTCAGCCGGCAGCAAGGCTTCGAACCGCTCGGCGAGCACCATGTGTCGATCGTCCGGCTCAATCTGCTCGGCGACCAGTTCCACGTGGCGGTCACGTTGCAGCCGGTATCGAAAGCCGGGGCCGACGGGCATCTGATCACCAACGTCTGCCTGAAATACACGCCGGAGCAATTCCGTCACGTGCGCCACAGTCACGCCAATTGCCGCGTGATCGACGAACTGCACAGCGGCGACGGCAGCGTCGTGTACCAGATCGCCCAGTTCAAGGGCTGAATGCCGCAACCACGACAGCGAGGCACGCGATGAACAAGGGAAATGCATTGCCGGTGTTTGCGCGAGGGTTCGATCGGGTGAGGCTTGCGCTGCAGACGTCGCTGTCCGGCGGCGCGAATGTCGACGGCTCGCTGGACGCCGCGACGGAACCGATGCGCTGGAGCAGCGCCTGCCTGCGCGACGGCTATGAAGTGCGATACCGGCGCAATCTCGACGCCCTCGGCTATCGCGGCGTGCCGATGCGCGGCACGCGCTCGGACGCGCTCAACGCGGTGTGCCATCTTCGCGGCTTGTTTTCGGACGAAGCGGTTCATGCGTTGCGCGAGATCGGCCGCGCGCTGGAGCGCAGTGCGTCGAGCAGCAACTGGATCATCTCGAAGCGCGTGCGCGCGGTGACGGAGCGCTCGCGGTTCATCGACGACATGATGCACGACCGCGCATTCCTGCTGAGGGTGTCGCGTCTGGCCGGTGTACCGCTGATTCCGTATCCGATGGTCAATGCGCGGTCGCAGTTCAACTATTACTACCCGACGAGCCAGCGCGACGGCAAGGAACAGCTGGGCATGTGGCATACCGATGGCACCAGCTTCGTGCTGAACATCGTGCTGTCGGATCGATCCGACTACGAGGGCGGAAACTTTCTGTTCTACGAATCGACCGCGGAGACGTTCGACCGCCACGATCGCGAACGCCGGCATGTGAAGACCGCGAACCTGGACAACGCGGGCGACGCGCTGCTCATCTACGGCAGCAAGCTGTTCCATGGCGTCGAACCGGTCGAGGCGGGACGGCGCATGTCGCTGGTGCTGTCGTTTCATTGCCCGACCACGCGGGAGGACGACAACGGGTTCTGGCATCTCGCGTCGGACGACGGCATCCCGCGCACGGTCGTCAACTGGCTGGCGCTGCAGCGTGCGCTCCGGGACGACGCCGAACTGCAGTATCACCGCCTCGGGATCGAACCGATTCGCCCCGGGGATCTGGCGGACCAGCGGCTGTCCCCGGCAACTTTCTGAGAGCCGTCGCGCCATGCAGTTATTCCTGCTCCAGCTCGTTTTCGTGTTGTCGTGGAGTTCCGGCTTCATCGGCGCCAAGCTCGGCGCGGAGACGGCCGGCGCGTTCAACCTGCTGTTCTGGCGGTTCCTGCTCGTCACGCTGTGCTTGGCGATCGTCCTCAACCGGCAGCTCGGGCGCCTGACGTGGGAGAAGCTTCGCTATCACGCGGTGATCGGCTTCCTGTCGCAGTTTCTTTACCTGGCCTGCGTGTACGTGGCGATTCAGCATGGCCTGCCGCCCGGCATCGCCGCGATCGTCGCCGCGATGCAGCCGCTCATCACGGCCGCGATGACGGCGGTGGAAGGCAGCGAGCGCAGCGGGGCGCGCCAGTGGGCCGGGCTCGTCGTCGGGTTCGTCGGCGTGGGCATCGTGATCGGCGGGCAATATGCGCTGCCGGCCGGGTCGGTCGGGCTCGTGATGTACCTGCTGCCGCTGGTGTCCGCATTGGGGCTGTCGATCGCGACGATCTATCAGCGGCGCCGCGCGCTGACGGCCGCGCGCAGCAACGAGGACGGCCTGTTCCTGCCGCTGTTCGTGCAGGGCTGCGTGAGCCTCGTGCTGTTCGCGGTGTGCGGGATCGTCACGGGCGACCTGCACGTGCCGACCCAGCCGAGCGTGTGGGTCTCCGTCGTGTGGCTGACGGTGTTCTCGACCTTCATCGCCTACCTGTCGCTGTGGGCGCTGCTCAAGCGCATGCCCGCGACGCGCGTGGCGACCCTCGTCTATCTCGAACCGCCCGTGACGCTGATGTGGGCCGCCTGGCTGTTCGGCGACCGGATCGAGGTGACGACCTATCTCGGCATCGTGGTCGTCGCGATCGGCGTGTGGCTGGCCGGCAAGCGCGTGGAGCGGCCCGCGCGGGCGCGGCGGGCGAACATGGAGGCGGCCGGCCGCTGACGCACTGGTTACGCGCGCGGTTCCGGTGTAGCGTCGCGGTACTGTCACGACCGCGCAGGCACCCGATGAAAGTCAAACGGATCGTCGCCAATATCGACACCCGATCAGTCGACGACGCAAAGCGCTTCTACCAACGGATCTTCGGCCTCGACCTGCTGATGGATCACGGCTGGATCGCGACCTACGGCAATGCCGAGCAGATGGACGTGCAGATCAGCTTCGCATCGGAGGGCGGATCGGGCACGCCGACGCCCGATCTGTCGATCGAGGTCGACGACGTCGATGAAGCACTCGCGCGTGTGCTTGCGGCCGGGATTCCGGTCGAGTACGGGCCGGCTGACGAGCCGTGGGGCGTGCGACGGTTCTATGTGCGCGACCCGTTCGGCAAGCTGGTCAACGTGCTTGCGCATCGCTGAATCGGCCCGCCGGGGCGGCTTCGCCGGCGTTTAAGCATGCAACGCCAGCCCCTTCACGGCCTTTTCCACCGCCTTCTTCGGTCCGCGCAGCGCCAGCCCGACGAAGTCGAGATTCTCCGCATCGCCGGCGCGAAACACTTCGCGGTTGGCCGCGTCGTGCCCGGTCGAAAACATCGCATGCACGTAGGGCACGATCGTGAGCTCGCGCGACAGCGCCTGCCGGTGTGCGGCCTGCAGGCCGTTCAGGTCGGCCGCGAACACCAGCATCGGCTGCCCCAGCATGCGGCCGTAGCGGCGTCCCGCCGCATCCTCGTACGGCTCGCCGAGCGCTTCGGGTGCTTCGGCCGCAATGCCGGTCGCGAGAAACGCGACGACATTGAGTTTTTGCCACGCGGCGAGATCGTCGCGCACGATCAGCGCGACCTTGGTATCGAACATGAGTGCTCCTTGTAGAGACGCTCATGATCGGATGCCGCGCACGATCAGTCTGGAACGTTTGTGCACAGTTGCCGGTAGGCGGCCGGCGTGATCCGGTACGCACGGCGGAACCAGCGGCCCAGGTGGCTCTGGTCGGCGAAGCCGACGTCCGCGGCCGCCTGCGCGGGCGTGCGGCCGGCCGCCAGCAGCCGGCGCGCGGCACGCAGCCGCAAGCGCACCAGGTACGCGTGCGGCGACGTGCCGAACGCACGCTGGAACAGCCGCGTCAGCCGGAACCGGTCGATCCCGGCGACGCTGGCCAGCTCGTCGAGCCCGATGTTGCCGTCCATGTGTTCATGCAGCAGATCGCGCACGCGCGCGATCGCGGGCGGCACGACGGCGCTTTCCAGCACGAGCGGCCCGCGCAGTTCGCCGCCGAGCCGGATCATCAGGCGGTCGAGCGTCTGGTCGCGTGCGAGCTTGCCTTCGTTGCCGTGGATCGCGAGAAACGCCTGGCGGATCGCGTCGACGAGGCCGCGATCGTCGACGAGCGTATGGCCGAACGACGCTTCGACACCGCCGAGGCCCGGCAGCTCCAGCCGGCGCGCTGCGCGCTCGACCCACGCTTGCGGCAGGTACAGCATCCCGTAGGTGAAGCCGCCGGCTTCGGGCGCATGGCCGTCGTGCAGTGCGCCCGGCTCGATCAGGATCGCGCGGCCCGGCACGCTCGTATGCACCGACCGGTGGCACTGGAATTGCTGTACGCCCTGTTCGGTGAAGCCGACCAGCATGTCGTCGTGATCGTGCGCATCGTATGCATGGCCGTTGAAATGCGCATGCAGGCTTTCGATGCCGGTTTCCGCATCGCGCCGCGCGACGAGCCAGTGGTCGGGGGCGCCGACGTCCTTTGCCGTTGTCGTCATCGAGTGCCTCGTACATCGTCGTCGCGTGACGGAGCGTGACCGCGTGTCGCGGGAGGGCGGTGGCGGATGCGGGTCATTCGTCGCTCGCTGCGCGTTCGTCGCGCGCATATTGCGCGGGCGGCCGGCCGACGTGCCGCGTGAACGCGACGCTGAAGGTGCTGGCGGAACTGTAGCCGACGCGCCCGGCGATCTCCGCGATGCGGCCTTCGTCGCGACGGAGCAGGTTTTTCGCGAGCGCCATGCGCCACGTGAGCAGGTATTCCATCGGCGCGACGCCGACTGCGCGGCTGAAGCGTTCGAAGAAGGTCGAGCGCGACAGCGCCGCTTCCCTGGCGAGTTCGACGACCGTCCACGGGTGCGCGGGGCGTGCGTGCATGCCGCGGATCGCGGCGGCGAGACGGCTGTCGGCGAGCCCGCGCACGAGGCCGGGCGACGCATCCGTGCCGGCCGAGAACCGCAATGCCTCGATCAGCAGCACTTCCACGAGACGCGACAGCACGAGTTCGCGCGCGGGCCGCTGCGCACGCGATTCGTCCCGCACCAGTTGCACGAGCGTGGTCAGGCGCGGCTCGCCGCGCACGTGCACGTATTGCGGCAGCAGCGACACCAGCAGCGCAGCGTCGGGCGAACTGAAGCTGCAATTGCCGGCCATCAGGCGCGTGTCGACCGGGCGGTCCGCGTCGCCGATCCGGTATTCGCCGTTGTCGAGCACGACCGGGGCGGCCGTTTCGACACCCGGCGGCGGCAATTCGAAGCTGGATATCGAGACGCCGTAGGCGGCCGGAATCAACACGAAATCGCCGGGCAGCAGATCGATCGGCGGATGTCCGTCGATCGCGACCCGGCACCCGCCATCCAGGACCGCGCAATAGAACGGCTCGCCGGCGACCGTCCGGCTGATGCGCCAGGGGCTTGCGCCGTGAACCAGCTTGGAATACCGCGTGCTCGGCTGCAGCAGCGTCACGACCTCGGCCAACGGATCGATCATCGCCGGACTCTCGCAAAAGAAAATCGGATTTTCGATTGTAGCGAATACGGATCCGGCCATCTATCGTACGAACACATGCTCAACACGTCACAGGAGTGAGTTCGCATGAAGACCGTATTGATCACCGGCTGTTCCTCCGGCTTCGGCCTCGAGATTGCCCGTTACTTCCTGGCCCGTGACTGGCAGGTCGTCGCGACGATGCGTACGCCGCGCGAGGACGTGCTGCCGCCGTCGCCGAACCTGCGCGTGCTGGCGCTCGATGTCACGAATCCCGACAGCATCCGCGCGGCGATCGACGCCGCCGGCCCGATCGACGTACTCGTCAACAACGCGGGTTTCGGCGCGGCCGCACCGGCCGAACTGATGCCGATCGACACCGTGCGCGCGCTGTTCGAAACCAACACGATCGGCACGATCGCGGTGACGGAAGCCGTGCTGCCGCAGTTGCGCCGGCGCGGGGCCGGCGTGGTCGTGAACGTCACGTCGAGCGTCACGCTGAAGGTACTGCCGCTGCTCGCCGCCTATCGCGCCAGCAAGGCGGCGGTCAATGCGTACACCGAATCGGTGGCGCTCGAACTCGCGCCGTTCGGCGTGCGTGCGCATCTCGTGTTGCCGGGCCGTGCGCCCGACACACGTTTCGCCGACAACGCACGCGCGCACATGCACGGCTTCGAGCACGAGGCTTATGCGGAATTTGCGGCGGCGGTCTTTGCGCGCATCGTCGACGATGCCGCGCCGATCACCCACGCGCAGGACGTCGCCGAAGCCGTGTGGCGTGCGGCGACCGATCCGTCGAGCCCGATGCGCATTCCGGCCGGCGCCGATGCGGTCGCGTGGGCGGCCGAAGCGGGCTGACGCTCGCCGACACGAGCGTGAATCGGCTGGCCGTCGACAGGGTCGAGCAGGCTTGTTTGCATGCGTAATTCGGGATGCCCGCCGGCCTGCAACAAGCCGGCGGCGCGCTGGCATGCACGTACGTGCATGCATCACGGACGGATACGGTCCGTGCTTTTTTCAACCTGTCGCGCTCGGCATGGAGGAACGCCGCGCGCGTTTCTGCTCGTCATCCATCCGCCGGCCATGCATGGTCGCGCCAGCCACCCCCACCCGATACACGAGCGACCACGCCGAGCCGGATATCTGCCGCTACTGGCCGCCTTCGTACAGCTGGTTGAGACGCTGGAGTTCCCCCGACTTCTGCATCCGCTGGTATTCCTCCTTGACCTGTGCGCGCGTGAGCCCGGTCGGCCCACCTGCCTGCGCCCCGGCGCTGGGCATGCTGCCCATCGACGTCGCGCTGATCGCCGAGTCGGACGGCTTGCTCGACGCTGACGCTGCGCCATCGTCCTGCGCCCGGGCGAGGCCCGACGCACCCACCACACAAACGACGGCCAGTGCCGCCTTGTACATGCTCTTCATCGTGGTACCTCACATGAACAAGCAATGCAACAACCACGACGCGGATGCTGCATCGTCCGCGTATGTCGACGTTCCGTACGCGCAACGTCGATCCTCCCCCGGCCATTCCCCAAAGTGTTCCGGCGACTGACGCATCGGCATGCGCGGCTTCGCGCCATGGTTCTGTCGCACGTGTCGAGTCGTCTTGTGCGCGTTTGACTCGCGCATCGTGAATCGGGTCATTCCGCCGCCATTGCATCGCGCCGGACAAATCCCCCATGCCGAACGCAGGAGTGGTTTCGTCACGCGAATGCAGCCGGAATGGCGGAATGATAGAACCCGCATGCCGGTTTAACGCCCTCTTGAAAGGGGGTATTTGCCGTCGTTGTCATGTGGAATGCCTACACTGCACAGACATCGCGAAACGTATGCAGTCGAGCGTCTCGCCATGACGCGCGAACGAATCTGGTGCATGTTCGAGGAGCGCATTCATGTCTGACAAACACGTCGCGCTTGCGAGTCATATTCGGCGGCTCTGTTCGCTTGCCGTCGAGCCGCGCCTCATCATTCCGCACGTGGTTGAGGCGGCCCGGCACATCGTCGGTGCCGATTGGGGCATGTTCTTCTATGCCGACGAGCACTACGCCGTGTCGGACGTGTACAGCGAAAACGAAGCGGTGTACGCGTTGTTGCCGGCGTATTTCGCGCACGTCCACAACACCGAGCGGCAGAAGGTGCTGGGCGTCACGTTTTCCGATGCGATGCGCCGCGGACGCGGTTTCGGCAACAGCGCGCACCACGACGATGCACTGCTGTCGAGCGAGATGTACGCGGACCTGTGGCGGCCGGTGTCGATGCGCCACTGTCTCGAGCTGACCGCGACGGATGGCACGCGCGGCTGGGGCAGCCTGCTGCTGTCGCGCGCATCGGGCTGTCGTCCGTTCTCGGAAAAGAACCATCGCGACATCGAACCCGTGGCGCGGCATCTGGCCCATGCGCTGTCGCGGCCCGTGCAGCCCACACTGCACGAATCGGAATGCAGCGAGTCCGCGACCCTGGTGGTCGACGACGACGGCCGGCTCCTGCTGCACAACGCGGACAGCATCCGGATGCTGGCGCTCGCGACCGGCGAGCCGCTCGCGTTCTATCGTCACGAACGCTTGCCGGACTGGCTTGCGCCGCTAGGGTCGAACCTCAAACGGACCTGGCTCGGCTACCCGGCACCCCCTGCGACGCTCGAGCGTCGCAACCCGGCGGGGCGTTTCCGCTTCAAGGCCTATCGATGTACCGACGCGGTCGCGTCGCAACGCGACGCCGCGATCGTGATCCATATCGAACACTTTCCGCCGCTCAGGCTGATGGTCGAACGACTCGGTTTCGCGTTCGGCCTGACCGAGCGACAACGCGAACTCTGTGAGCAGCTCGTGCTGGGCCGCTCGCACAGTGAGATTGCGCGCGACTTCGCGCTGCGCGACAGCACCGTCGTCGATCATGTTCGCAAGATCTATCGCCGGCTCAACGTCCACAACCACGACGAATTGCGCAGCGTGTTCCGGACCGGGCGGCTCGACTAGGTTTCGAGGCGCGTGGCGTTGCATCGGGTGTTCCGTTACAGTGCGCGCCGGATCGCCTGCTCGAGCAACGACAACCCGAGATCGATTTCCGCTTTGCTGACGGTCAGCGGCGGCGCGATCCGGAATACGCCGCCCATGCCCGGCAACTGCACGATGTTCATGCTGAGCCCGAGATTCATGCATTCGCGCGTGATCTTCGCGCCGAGCCCGTCCGCCGGTTCCTTCGTGCGGCGATCCTTGACGATCTCGACGCCGAGCAGCAGCCCGCGCCCACGCACGTCGCCGATGCAGTCGAAGCGTTCCATCAGGTCGAGCAGGCCGCGCCGGAGCCGGTCGCCCATCACGTTCGCCCGCTCGACGAGCCCGTCGCGCTGCACGACGTCCAGCACGCGCAGGCCGACGGCCGCCGGCAGCGGATCCGACACGTGCGTCGTGTAGAACAGGTAGCCGAGTTCGTGCGCGCGTTCCTCGATGGCCGCGGACGTCACCATTGCCGCGAGCGGCAGCCCGGCGCCGAGCGTCTTCGACAGCGTCAGGATGTCGGGCGTCACGCCGTCGCGCTGGCACGCGAACATCGTGCCGGTGCGGCCGACGCCCGTTTGCGCCTCGTCGAGGATCAGCAGCATCCCGCGTTCCTCGCACTTGCGCTTGAGCGCCGCCATATAGCCTGCCGGCAGTTCGATGATCCCGCCCGAGCTGAGGATCGGTTCCGCGATGAACGCCGCGAGGTTGCCGCTCGACTGGCGATCGATCAGGTCGAACGCGTAGTCGAGTTCGGCCAGGTAGTCGTAGGCGCCATTGCGCTCGAAGCGCGGCCGGTACGTGAACGGCGCCGGAATCGCGAACGAGCCGACGGCGGCCGGCCCGACGCCCTTGCGGCCGGCGCTGTACGTGGCCGATGCAGCCGCGCCGGTCATCCCGTGCCACGACTGCGCGAAGCCGACGATCTCGTACTTGCCGGTGACGAGCTTCGCCATCCGGATCGCCGCTTCGTTCGATTCCGCGCCGGTGCTGAGCAACAGCGCGCGATCGAGCCCGGCGGGCGTGACGTCGGCGAGGCGCGTCGCAAGGTCGACGACCGGCCGCGACAGCATCCCGCTGAACAGGTGGTCGAGCTTGCCCGCGTATTCGCCGATCACGGACACGATCTCCGGATGGCTGTGGCCGAGCACCGCGCTCATCTGGCCCGACGTGAAATCGAGGATCGCGCGGCCGTCCGCGTCGTACACGAAGCTGCCTTGCGCGCGCTCGATGATCATCGGCTCGAACGTGCCGCCGTAGCGGACCAGGTGCTGCCTGGCGTGGCGCCAGAAGGTCGGGTCGTCGTTCAGGGACATCGGGCGTCTCCGGGGAAGGGGCAGGGGGCGCTTGCAGTCTAGGCGTGCCTCTGGTTTGATGGAAACGAATAGTTCTAATGCAAGGTAGAAAAGGAGCTAATACCTTGGCGCTTTCGCTCGAAATCGACCTGCTGCGCTCGTTCGTCGTGATCGCCGAGGTGCGCGCGCTCAGCCGCGCGGCCGCGCGTGTGGGCCGGACCCAGTCCGCGCTCAGCCAGCAGATGAAGCGGCTCGAGGAGGTCGTCGACCAGCCGCTGTTCCAGCGCACCGGGCGCGGCGTGGTGCTGACCCACCCGGGCGAGCGGCTGCTGGTGCACGCGCAGCGCATCCTGCGGCTGCACGACGAGGCGATGGCCGACCTGTGCGGCACGGGGTTGTCGGGGACGATCCGCTTCGGCTGCCCGGACGATTACGCGGAAGTCTGGCTGCCGTCGCTGTTGCGGCAGTTTTCGAGCCAGCATCCGCAGGCGATCGTCGAAGTCGTGTGCGGGCCGACGCCGCGGCTCATCGAGCAGTTGGAGAAACGCGCAGTCGATCTGGCGATGATTTCATTGCCGGACGACGGATCGAACGACGCCATCATTCGCCGCGAGCAACTGGTCTGGATCGGCTATCCGGGGCTCGAACCCGAACATTTCGATCCGTTGCCGCTGGCGCTGTCCGATCGCGACACGCTCGATCACATCGCCGCCTGCGAGGTGCTGGATCGCGCGGGCCGCGATTACCGCGTCGCGTATGCGAGCAGCAGTCTCGCGGGGCTGATCGCGCTGGTGCGTTCGGGGCAGGCGTTCGCGGTGATGACGCAGACGGCGGTACCGGCCGACCTGGCGATCGTCACCGGCGATCCGCGCCTGCCGCCGTTACCGGCCGTGGGCATTGCGCTGAAGTTCGATCGCAAGCGGCCGTCGCATCTGACGGCGGCGTTCGCCGAGCATATCCGGCTCACGCTGCCGCTGTTGTGACGTGCGCGGCCGCCGTGCGGACGCATCAGTCGACCGTCGACGAGGCCGATACCTTCGCTGGGCCACGTGCATCGGCATCCGCCGCCGCATCGCGCATGCGGATCGCCGCCTGCATGCCCGACAACTTGAGTTCGGTCTCCTGATATTCGTTGACCGGATCGGAATCGGCGACGATGCCGCAGCCCGCGAACAACCGGCAGGCGCCGCCGTCGACCAGCGCGGAGCGCAGCGCGACGATGAAGTCGCCGTTGCCGTGCGCGTCGATCCAGCCGACGGGCGCCGCATACCAGCCGCGATCGAAGCCTTCATGCGCGCGGATATGGTCGAGCGCTTCGGCGCGCGGATGGCCGGCCACCGCCGGTGTCGGATGCAACGCCGCGACGACCTGCAGCAGCGTCGCATCCGCCTTCAGCGTCGCGCGGATCGGCGTGCTCAGGTGCTGCAGCCTCGGTAGCCGGTGCAGCGACGGTTGCTCGGGCACGTCGAGCGCGCGCGACAGCGGCGCGAGCGCCGCGCGGATCGCGTCGACGACGAGCGCGTGTTCGAAGCGTTCCTTCGCGGAATCCATCAGCGCGGCGCCGAGCTCGCGATCGTCGTCGGGCGTGGCGCCGCGCCGGATCGTCCCGGCCAGCGCATGCGTGCGCACGTCGCCGGCCGCGACACGCGCGAGCCGTTCCGGCGTGGCGCCGACGAAGCACGCGCCTTCACGGCGGATCGCGAACAGGTGCGCATGCGCGTCGCGTTTCCGCAGCCGGCGCAGCAGCGGCGCGACGGCAACGGGCCGCGCGTACTGGTCGAGCACGTCGCGCGCGAGCACGACCTTGCCGAACGCGCCGCCGTGGATCGCGTCCACCGCGCGCCGGACTTCGTGTTGCCATTCGCTGGCTTGCAGCGCCTGCGTGTGCAGCAGGTGCGGCGCATCGTCGTCATGGGCGGCGGCGAGCGTGCCGAGCGACTCGATGCGCGCGAGGCACGCATGCGCGAGCGCGGCCGGATCGTCGTGCGCGGCGACGACGTGCTGGCAGACGGCCCAGTGCGCGTCGCCTTCGCGCACGATCAGCAGCTTCGCCACCGTCATGCTCGCGTCGGGAAACGGCGCCCAGTGTGCGCTGCGCGCGCCGTGCGAATCGAACCGGAAGCCGCCGACGAGGCGCGGCGGTTGCGGGCCGGCGGTCACCGCATCGCGAACGAGCGCGCGCCAGCGCGCATCGATCTGCGCGAAGCGCGTGTCGCCGGTGGCGGTCAGTTCGAGCGCGCCGTCCCAGCCGAACAGCGTGACGGACGCATCGCCGGCTTCGTGGAAGAACCACGGCGTGGCGCCGTCGTCCCACGCGGCGATCAGGTCGAAGAAGTCGAGCGGGCGCAGCGGCACCGACACCGACGCGAGCGTCGGCGTGCCGGTGTCGGCGGCGCGGCGGGCCGCACGGGCGAACGTGTCGTGCAGCAGCGGGAGGCCGGCGTTCATGCGAGCCCCCGCTGTTGCCGCCAATACTGCGTCTGCTGCGCGATGTACCACGCGATCAGGCCCGAGAACAGCGTCTCGACGTAGTCACCGTCGAGGCCGGCCTGTTCGGCCCAGCGGCGCCGGTCGGGCAGCATCGCGGCCACCCGTTCCGGCGCGGCGATGCTCGCTTCGTCGGGCTTGAAGCGCGACGCGGCCTTCACGTATTGCATGCGCAGGCCGAGCGCCTCGATGATGTCGGCGTCCAGGCGATCGATGGCTTCGCGAATGTCGGGCAGCCCCGTGCAGGCGTCCGGTGTCTTCATGTGTACTCCTTTCCGTAACGAAGGGATTGGTCGATCCGTTCGACCAGATGCGCGATCACCGTCGGGTATTGGTGGCGCAGATAGAAGTGGTCGCCGCTGAACGTCTCGATGCGGATCGGGCGCGACGCGACGTCCTGCCACGCGTGCGCTTCGTCGTTGTCGAGCTCGGAATCGGCAAGCGGCAGCATCACGCCGAGCGGCGTATTGAGCCGCGGCGGCCGGTCGCGGCGATACGTTTCGATCGCGCGGTAGTCGCTGCGGATCATCGGCAGGTAGATCGCGCGCATTTCCGGGTCGGCGAGCAGCGCGGCGTGCTCGCCGGACAGCCGCGCGACATCGCCCACGAGCGCATCGTCGGATTGCAGGTGCAGGTCCGACAGGCGCTGGCGATGCGGCGGCGGCAACGCGGACACGGCCAGGTAAAGCGGCGCCGCGCCACGCGCTTCGAGTCGCGCCGCCACCTCGTAGGCAAGCGCCGCGCCGAGGCTGTGCCCGAACAGCACGAGCGGCGCATGGGTATAGCGTTGCAGCGCGTCGGCGGCGGGGCCGGCGAGTGCGTCGATCGACGTCAGGCACGGCTCGCCGAAGCGTTCCTCGCGGCCCGGATACTGCAGCGCGAGCAGGTCGACGTCCCACGGCAGCGCGCGGCTCCAGCCGCGAAAGAAATTCGCGGTGCCGCCGGCGTGCGGAAAGCAGACGAGCTGCGCGCGCGGGCACGGCGACAGGCGCAGTTCGCGGATCCAGTTCGAATCGGTCGGTCGTGCGCTCATGCGGCCGCCGCCTGCAGCTGGCGGCGCAGCAGGTCGCGCAGCGATTTCTTGCTGGTCTTGCCGATGCCGGTTTCCGGGAAGCGCGGCATGAACTCGATGCGATCGGGAATCTTGAACGCCGCGAGCCCGCAGTCGCGCAGGTAGCGTTTCAGCACCAGCCTGGACGGTGCGGGCGCGCGGGCGACGACGAACGCGCACGTGCGCTCGCCGAGCAGCGGGTCGGGCATCGCGACCACCGCCGCGTCGTGCACCTGCGGGTGGGCGAGCAACAGGTTCTCGACTTCCTCGGCGGAGACCTTCTCGCCCCCGCGATTGATCTGGTCCTTGTCGCGGCCTTCGACGACGAGGTCGCCGTCCGCGGTGCGCCGCACGCGGTCGCCGCTGCGATAGAAGCCGTCGGCCGTGAACGCGGTCGCGTTGTGCTCGGCGAGCCGGTAGTAGCCGCGGATCGTGTACGGGCCGCGTACCTGCAGTTCGCCGATCTCGCCGGGTGCGACCGGTTCGCCGGCATCGTCGACGATGCGTACTTCGTCGCCGTCCGACACGGGGCGGCCTTGTGTCTGCGCAATCCGTTCGGGCGAATCGTCGAGCCGCGTGCAGCAGATGAGCCCTTCCGCCATCCCGAACACCTGTTGCAGCTGGCAGCCGAGCACGGGCGTCACGCGCGCGGCCGCGTGGTCCATCAGTCGTGCGCCGCCGACCTGCAGCACGCGCAGGCTCGACAGGTCGGCCTGCCGTTGCGGCTGTTCGTCGAGCCACAGCAGCGCGAGCGGCGGCACGAGCGCGGTATGCGTGACGCGCTCCTGCGCGATCAGCGCGAAGCTCTGTTCGGGCTCGGGCCGCCCGGTCGTGATGACGCGACCGCCCGCGAGCAGCGCGCCGATCGTGCCGGGGCAGCACAGCGTGAAGTTGTGCGCCATCGGCAGCGCGGCGAGGTACACGGTATCGGCGTCGAAGCCGCTCGCGGCGCTGCACGCGCGCACGTTGTACAGGTATTCGCGATGACGGCGCGGAATCAGCTTCGGCGTGCCGGTCGTGCCGCCCGACAGCTGGAAGCACGCGATGTCGTCGGCGCGTGCCGCGCATTCGCGCAGCGGCGGCGCATCGTACAGCGCGTCGAACGGCGTGAACGCGTGATCGTCGCCGGCCATCACGACATGCTCGAGCGTCGGGCAATCGGCCTGCAACGCGGCTGCGAGCGGCCGGCAGTCGAATTCGCCGAGTTGCGCCGCGCCCAGATACGCACGCGCGCCGGCGAAGCGGCAGAACGCGCCGATCTCGTAGTGCCGGTGAGCGGGGAGGGCGAGCACCGGCCGCACGCCGAGCTGGAACAGCGCGAAACACGTCTCGATGAAGCGTGCGCCGTTCGGCAGGTGGACGACGACCGCGTCGCCGCGCGTCAGGCCGAGACGCGCGAAGCCGCCCGCCAGCTGGCGGATGCGCGCCAGCAGGTCGCGATAGCTGAGCCGGCTGGCGCCGTCGACGATCGCGAGCGCATCGGGGTCGCGCTGCGCTTGCGCGTCGAGCGCATCGAAGAAAGTCGTGTCTTGCCAATAGCCGGCGTCGCTGTAGCGGCGTGCGAAGTCGTCGGGCCAGTCGGGCGCGTCGGCCGGGGAGGCCGGCGCCACGGAGGGAAGGGAGGATTGCATGGGCTGACCTTGGGTTCCGGCAAGTTGTCAGAAAATGTAAATGAGAGGTATTATCATTTGTCACAAGTGCCGCGATAGCGTCGTTTCTTTCGATATCGCGGCAATTTCATTCGATCGGGCGCCTGTCGCGCGGCGCCCGCCCGGCCCGGCCGGACAATCGGCCGGTTGTCGCCGGCGCGCGCCGGGCCGCGCGTGCCGCCTAACCAACGGACCACCGATGAGCTCGACCTCCTTCGCTTCGTCACGACGTCACCCGCCGGTGCTCGTGCCCGGCAATCATCCGGGCGTGGTGCACATCGACGCGGGCATGAAACTCTTGAGCGGCACGCTGTGCTCGGACAGCCGCGACTGGTACGAGGAGCCGCTCGAAAAAGGGCTGAAGCTCGTCCTCGTGCAGAGCGGGCAGCTGCGCTGCCGTGTGCCGGGCCAGCCCGAGCAATGCATCAAGGGGCCGGGCCTGTGCGTGATCGCCAACGACGGCGAATTCACGACGCACCAGATCTACGACCGCGACACGCCGCTGCGTTACACGATCGTGCAGCTCGGTCTCGATGCGCTCGACCGCAACCTGAGCCTGTTGCCGGAGAAGATGCTCGCGCCGACGGGCGGCGATCCGCGCATCGTCAGTTGCCCGGCGTCGAAGGCGCTGCAGGCGCTCGCGGTGCAGATCGCGACTTGCCCGTTCGAGGGCGCGGTGCGCGAGTACTACCTGAAGGCCAAGGCATTCGAACTGACGGCGTTGAGCGCGCAGCTGCTGGCGACGCAGCGGCAGTTCGCGCCAGCCGACGTGCGCGTCACGTCGTCGGACGTCGAGCGCGTGTACGCGGCGAGCGACATCCTGACGCGCGAGCTTCAGCAGCCGCCCACACTTGACGCGCTCGCGGGCCGGGTGGGGATGAATTCGCGCAAGCTGACGGCCGGTTTCCGCAAGGTGTTCGGCACGAGCGTGTATGCGTACCTGCAGGAATACCGGCTGCGGACCGCGCACGCGATGCTGTGTGCAGAGGACGCGAACGTGTCGACCGTCGCGTACCGCGTCGGCTATAGCCCGGCACATTTTTCGATCGCGTTCCGCAAGCGCTACGGCATTTCGCCGAGCGATATTCGTGCGTCGTCGAACGCGATCGACGACGTCGAGATGGAGCGCGCGGCAATCTAAAACAACTGACCGGCAGCCTAAAGTAATCGACCGGGCTCATGGGCGTGAATGAGATAGATTCTCATTCACGGGTGGCCGCCGCCGCGCGGATCCGCCATCAAACGACCCCTATAAGGCGTGCCCATGAGCCAGACCGCTGTCGATTCCAGCATCGATCATTCCGATCCTTCCCGTTTTTCTCCCATCGCCTTTCGCTCGCAGCTCGTCGCGATGATCGCCGAGCTGCTCGACGAGCCCGTCGACGAAATCGCGTCGCTCGACGATGACGAGGACCTGCTGAGCTGCGGCCTCGATTCGATCCGGCTGATGTATCTGCAGACGCGCGTGAACCGCCTCGGCTATGCGTTGACGTTCGATGCGCTCGCGCGTACGCCGACGCTCGGCGCGTGGGCCGAACTCCTCGCGAATGCGCCGCGCGTCTCCCCTGCGGCGCCTGACGTCGAGACGGCCGAGGTCGTCGAGGTCGACGTGCATGCGCCGTTCGACTTGTCCGCGGTGCAGCAGGCGTACTGGCTCGGCCGCGGCGACGGCGAAGTGCTCGGCAACGTGAGCTGTCACGCGTTCCTCGAGTTTCGCAGCCGCGCGATCGATCCTGCTCGTCTCGACGCGGCATGCCGGCTCGTGCGCGAGCGCCATCCGATGCTGCGTGCGCGCTTCATCGGGGGCCGCCAGCAGATCGTCGCGGCGCCGGACGCGCCGGTGTTCGCGCATGCGGACTGGCGTGACAGGACGGCCGCCGAGGCGGAAACCGAATGGGTGTCGCTGCGCGCGCTGCGATCGCACGAATGTCTCGACGTCGAGCATGCGCAGGTCTTCATGATGGGGCTCGTGCAGATGCCCGGTGGTGAAGATCGCGTGTGGCTGAGCGTCGACCTGCTCGCGGCCGACGTGGACAGTGTGCGGCTGCTGATGCAGGAGATCGGTGCCGCGTACGCCGAGCCGTCGGCGTTGCCCGACGCGCCGTCGACGTGGTTCCCGGCCTGGCTCGCGCGTCGCGCGGCCGATACGCGCGAGGCGCGGGCCGCGGCGCGTGATGCATGGCAGGCGCGGCTCGCCACGTTGCCGGAAGGGCCGGCGCTGCCGCTCGCCCGTGCACCGGAGACGATCCGTGCGCCGCGTTTCAGCCGCATCGCGCATACGCTGAGCACGGCCGAACTCGCGCGCCTGCAGGCGCGTGCCGCGCAGCATGGCGTCACGCTGTCGTCGGTGTTCGGTGCGGCATTCGCCGCGGTGCTCGCGCGCTGGAGTGGCCGTCACGCGTTCCTCCTCAACGTGCCGCTGTTCGACCGGCACGGCGATGCGCCCGATCTTGGCCGCGTGATCGCCGATTTCACGACGCTGCTGCTCGTCGAATGCGACCTGCGCGCCGACGCGAGCGCCGCCGATACGGTGCGCGCGTTCCAGCAGCGGCTGCATGGTGCGATCGCGCAGGCCGCGTATCCGGCGCTCGACGTGCTGCGCGATGCGCGCCGGCAGGGCACGCCGCGCGCGGCGCCCGTCGTGTTCTCGTGCAATCTCGGCGATGCGCCGTTCGTGCCCGACGCGTTCGCGCGCGTGTTCGGCGATCTGCACGACATGATTTCGCAGACGCCGCAGGTATGGCTCGACCATCAGCTCTATCGTGTGGCGGACGGCGCGCTGCTCGCGTGGGACAGCGTCGACGGCCTGTTTCCCGACGGGATGATCGATGCGATGTTCGGCGCGTATGTCGCGCTCGTGCAGGCGCTGTGCGATCGCGACTGGCGGCTGCCGATCGCGGTCGAGCTGCCGTCCGCGCAGCGTCGCGTGCGCGATGCGCTCAACGCGGTGCCCGCGCCCGGGCAGCCGCGCACGCTGCATGCCGACTTCTTCGCATTGGCCGCGCGCGAGCCGGCGGCCGTCGCATTGCGGTGCGGCGAACACGCGATGACGCGCGGCGAACTGGCCGCACAGGCGCTCGCGATCGCGGGTGGCTTGCGTGCGGCCGGCATCGGTCACGGCGACGCCGTCGAGATCAGCCTGCCGCGCGGGCCCGCACAGGTGGCCGCGGTGTTCGGCGTACTGGCTGCCGGTGCGTGCTATGTGCCGCTCGACCTCGCGCAGCCGGCCGCGCGCAAGGCGTTGATCGAACGCGCGGCCGGTGTCAAGGCCGCGATCGGCGACACGACGCTCGCCGATGCGACGCTGCCGCATTTCGGCGTCGTGGCGCTGATGCGGCACGAACCGCTGGCCGCGCCGCTCGCCGTGGCACCGCAGGCGACCGCGTACGTGATCTACACGTCCGGTTCGACGGGCGTGCCGAAGGGCGTCGAGATGACGCATGCGGCGGCGCTCAACACGATCGATGCGATCGATGCGCTGCTCGGCCTGAGTGCGCAAGACCGGTTGCTCGCGGTATCGGCGCTCGATTTCGACCTGTCGGTATATGACCTGTTCGGCGTGCTCGGTGCCGGTGCCGAGCTTGTGCTGCCGACCCAGGACGACGCGCGTGACGCGGCGCGCTGGATCGAACTGATCGCGCAGCATCGCGTGACGCTGTGGAATTCGGCGCCCGCGCTGCTGGAGATGGCGCTGGCGGTGCCGGCCGCGGCCGACGCGTGCCGCAGCGTGCGCGTGGCGCTGCTGTCCGGCGACTGGATCGCACTCGATCTGCCGGCGCGCCTGCGTGAACGATGTGGCGACGCG
Source organism: Burkholderia sp. Ap-955 (assembly GCF_011753045.1). Lineage (NCBI taxonomy): Bacteria > Pseudomonadati > Pseudomonadota > Betaproteobacteria > Burkholderiales > Burkholderiaceae > Burkholderia > Burkholderia sp. Ap-955. The sequence continues at coordinate 11,653 of NZ_VWWH01000004.1, read as the reverse complement.
TGTGCGTTCCATGCGCTCGGCGGCGCGACCGAGGCCGGCATCTGGTCGAACGTGCAGACGGTGCGCGATGTACCGCCGCACTGGCGTTCGATTCCGTATGGCCGGCCGTTGCCGGGGCAGGCGTATCGCGTTGTCGATGCCGACGGCCGCGACGTTCCGGACTACGTGCCGGGCGAACTGCTGATCGGTGGCGACAGCCTCGCACGCGGCTACCGGAACGATCCCGAGCTGACCGCGCAGCGCTTCGTGCAGCAAGCGTCGGGCCGCTGGTATCGCACGGGCGACCGGGGCCGCTACTGGCCCGACGGCACGCTCGAATTCCTGGGGCGCGAGGATCGCCAGGTGAAGGTGCGCGGGCACCGGATCGAACTGGGCGAGATCGAGGCCGCGCTGGCCGCGCATCCGCTGATCGACGGTGCGTGTGCGAGCGTGGTCGGCGGCGAAACCGCGCGCATTGCCGCGGCATTCGTGCCGGCCGATCGCGCATTGGATGCAACGCCGTCATCGCCGGCAATTGCGGAGGCGGACGTTGCCGATACGGTGCACGCGGAAGCGGCCGTCGCGCGCGCGGTCGCCGATCGGCTGCTCGATGGCGATGCGGGCTTGCCGCCGTCGCTGCGCGCCCGTTGGCATGCAAAGGATGACGTATCGATTTCGATCGACGGCGCGCTCGATCTGCTCGACTGGTATGCCGCCGATCTCGACGACCTGACCGGAGCGCTGCGCGCGCTCGCTGCGGATCCGGAAGGCGCCGCGCGGCGTGTGCCGCTCGATCCGCGGATCGCACCGCTGGCGTTCGCGGCGCGTCTGCCGGATGGCGCACGCGCGCTGCGCCAGTTTGGCGATGCGCTGCAGGCCCAGGCCGCTGCGCGCACCGAACCGATGCGGGTCGCGGTGCTCGACGCGCGTGCCGGGCAATGGTTCGATGCGGGGCTCGGCGTGCTCGACGATCCGCGCTTCGACGTGACACTGTTCGACGCGTCGCCGGGTCTGCTGCACAACGCGCAGGCGTACTTCACACGAACGATGCCGACGTTGCAGACGATGCAGGACGGCCTGCTGCCCGCTCGCCATCTCGGCCGGTTTGATTGCGTGATCAGCTTCGCGGCGGCGCACCTGCGTGACGATCCGCGCGATACGTTCCGAGTGGCGGCAGCGTTGCTGGCGCAGCATGGCCGCCTGCTGCTCGCCGATGTGCTGCGCGATTCGCCGCTGCGCGAGCTCGTCGCGGGCGTGACGGGCGATGCGTCGCTGCCGCGGCCGTTTGCACACGACGCGCTGGCGTCGGCGGCACACGCATGCGGCTTTGCGCTGGAAGATTCCCGGAGCTGGCGCTCGACTGCCTTTGCCTGTATCGACGCGCGCCGTGTCGGCGAACCGGTCGCGCAAGCGGCGCTGGCCGACTGGCTGCGCGACCGGTTACCCGATGCGATGCGTCCCGATGCGCTGTGGTGCCTCGCGCGCTGGCCGCTCAACGCGAACGGCAAGATCGATCGGCGAGCGGTGGGCGATGCGCTCGCGCGGGCGCTCGGCGACGCACCGGCCGCACACGATGCGTTCGTGCCGGCCGACGACCGGCAGGCGACGCTGCTCGCGTGCTGGGAGTATGCGCTCGGCCGCCCGGCGAATGCGCGTGACGCGACGTTCTTCGCGCTCGGCGGCGACAGCCTGCTCGCGACGCGCCTGCTCGCGCAACTGCGCGAGCGGCTCGGCGTGCGGGTCGGGATGGCGGCGTTCTACCGGCAGCCGACGCTCGCGGGGCTCGCCGCGCAGCTCGACGAGGCCGCGCCAGCCGCGCCAGCCGCACCAGCCTCGCCGGCCGAAGGCGACGCGCCGGTTGCGACGATCGAGGAGGGCGTGCTGTGAGCTTCGATGACGTGCTCGATCTTTGCCGCGAACGCCAGATCGAACTGTGGTGCGATGACGGCGGGCAATTGCGCTATCGCGCGCCGGCCGGCGCACTCGATGCGGACCTGGCCGCGCGCATCAAGGCCGAACGCGACGCGTTCGTCCGCTTCCTGCAGGACGGCGCGTGGCGCAGCGATCCGGCGCGCCGGCACGAGCGGTTCGCGTTGACGCCGGTGCAGGCCGCGTATGTGCTCGGCCGGCACGAGTCGTTCGAGTTCGGCGGCAATGCGTGCCATCTGTACGTCGAATACGGCGAGCCCGCGAATCTCGACTGCGTGCGCTTCGAGGCGGCGTGGAATGCGTGCGTTGCGCGGCATCCGATGCTGCGCGCGATCGTCGAGGACAACGCATGGCAGCGCGTGCTGCCCGACGTGCCGTGGCAGCCGCTCGCGGTGCACGACTTGCGCGAGGCCGATGCGAACGCATTCGACGCGCATGTAAGCAGCGTACGCGAGCGCCTGGACCATGCGGTGCATGCGCTCGACCGCTGGCCGGTGCTGCAGCCGGAAGTGAGCCTCGGGCCGGATCGCGCGGTGCTGCACTTGTCCGTCGATTTCACGCTGATCGACTACGCGAGCCTGCAATTGCTGCTCGCCGAATGGCGGCGACGCTACGACGATCCGCAATGGCAGCCGGCGCCGCTCGACGCGACGTTTCGCGATTACGTCGTCAATGAAGCCCATGCCGGCACGCGCGCCGAGCATGCGCGTGACAAGGCGTGGTGGCTCGCGCGCATCGACGATCTGCCCGCGCGGCCCGATCTGCCGGTGGTGCCCGCGATGCGTGCCGACGCACGGCCGCGCTTCACGCACCGGCATGCGCGGCTCGATCGCGCGCAATGGGGGGCGCTGAGCAGCTACGCAAGCCGCTTCGGGCTGAGCGCGGCAAGCGTCGCGCTGGCCGCGTTCGCCGAAGTCGTCGGCCGCTGGAGCCAGTCGCCCGCGTTCTGCCTGAACCTGACGGTGCTGAACCGGCCGCCCGTGCATCCGCGCATCGACGCGGTGCTCGGCGATTTCACCGCATTGAGCCTGCTCGCGGTCGACGCGACGCAAGGGCGCGATTTCGTCGAGCGTGCGCGCACGATCGGCGCGCGGATGTTCGACGACCTCGACCATCGCGCGTTTACCGGCGTCGACGTGATGCGCGAACTCGCGCGGCGACGCGGCAAGGATGCGGCGCTGATGCCGGTGGTGTTCACGAGCGGCATCGGCAGTGTGGGCCGCCTGCTCGGTGAGCAAACGACTCGCGCCGAACCCCCTCTCTACATGATCAGCCAGACACCGCAGGTCTGGCTCGACTGCCAGGTGACCGACCAGTTCGGCGGCCTGGAAATTGGCTGGGACGTGCGCGACGACCTGTTCCCGAACGGGATGCCCGCGGCGATGTTCGACGCGTACGTCGCGCTGCTGGGCCGGCTCGCGGCTGAAGCCGGGTGGTGGTCGCGCGAGGGCGACATCGTGCTGCCGTCCGCCGCGCCCGCCGCCGAGGTCCATCCGGATGCGGATACGCATATCGCGGCCGGCTTCGCCGCGCAGGCGTTGCGTACGCCCGATGCGCCGGTGGTGATCGACGCACAAGGGGCACGCACGTATCGCGACGTCGCGCAGCATGCGGCGGCGTTGCGGTCCGCGCTCGAGCAGGCCGGCGTCGGCGTGGGCGACACCGTCGCGGTGCTGATGCCGAAGTGCGCGCACCAGCTCGCGGCCGTGCTCGCGATCGTCCAGGCGGGCGCCGCATACGTGCCGGTCGACAGCCGCCAGCCGGCGCTGCGGCAACAGGCGATCCTGCGCAATGCGCGGGTGCGTGCGGTCGTCAGCGTGCAGGCGCTCGACTTCGAACATGATGGGTGCACGCGCATCGATATCGACACGTTGCCGATCGATCCGCAATGGCCGCCGCGTGCCGCGCGCGACATCGACGGCGACGCGCTCGCGTACGTGATCTATACGTCGGGTTCCACCGGCGAACCGAAGGGCGTGATGCTGAGCCACGCGGCCGTGTGCAACACGCTCGCCGACATCAGCGCGCGCCACGAAGTCGGTGACGGCGACGTCGTGCTCGGCCTGGCCGAACTCAGCTTCGACCTGTCCGTCTACGACTTCTTCGGCGCGACCGCGCGCGGCGCGTGCATCGTGCTGCCGGATCCGTCGCGCGGCAACGATCCGTCGCACTGGGCGGAGCTGATGGTGCGCCATCGCGTGACGCTGTGGAACTCGGTGCCCGCGCAAGGGCAGATGCTGATCGACTACCTCGAAGGCGAACCGTCGCTCGACGTGCCGGGCCCGCGCCGCGTGCTGTGGTCGGGCGACTGGATTCCGGTGGCGCTGCCCGCGCGCTGGTGGCGGCGCTGGCCCGACAGCGCGCTGTTCAGCCTGGGCGGCGCGACCGAGGCGTCGATCTGGTCGATCGAGCATCCGATCCGTCCGGCAGACACGCAGCTTGCCAGCATTCCGTACGGCCGTGCGCTGACCGGGCAGACGATGGAGGTGCTCGACGCACTCGGCCGGCCGTGCCCGCCCGGCGTGCGCGGCGAGATCCATATCGGCGGGGCGGGGCTCGCAACGGGTTACGCGAACGATCCTGTGCGCACGGCCGAACGCTTCATCCGTCATCGCGACGGGCGCAGGCTGTATCGCACCGGCGATCTTGGCCGCGTGCGCGCCGACGGTTCGCTCGAATTCCTCGGGCGGCAGGATGATCAGGTGAAGATCCGCGGCTACCGGATCGAGCTGGCCGAGATCGATGCGGCGCTGACCGCGCATCCGCTCGTCGGCGCGGCCGCGACGATCGTGCTCGGCGAAGGCGCGGAGCGCCGGCTTGCCAGTTTCGCTTCGCTGCACGGCGTGGAACCGGCACCGAACGCACAGGACGACGCGCTGCACGAGATCGCGAAGCAGGTGCGTACGGCGTTCGACGCTGCGCGCTGGCCCGCGCATGCGGACGTGGCACGGTCGGTCGACCAGCTCGAAGCGGCCTGCGTCGCGTCGCTGGCCGCGTGGATCGTGCCGGCAGGCGAGCTGACCGAGGAGGCAGCGACCGATTTCGCGACGTTGTGCGAACGGTTGCGCGTGCCGGCGGCGCGACAGCATCTGCTGCGTCACTGGCTCGCGATGCTCGACAAGCACGGCGTGCTGCACGCGGATGCCGAAGCAGGGGGCTGGCGTCTGCGGCCCGATACCCGCCACGTCGATGCTCACGCATGCTGGGATGCGTTTGCGCAGGATGCGTCGCCCGAGCTGTGGCCGGCCGTCCTCGTCAACTACTTCCGCGACAGCGCGGGATGCATCGACGCGCAGGTGGACGGCAGCGTGTCGCCCGCCGGCCTGATGTTCCCGGAAGGCGCATCGCATATCGCCGACGCGATGTACAGCGAAGGCGAACATGCACACGCACTGCACAACGGGATGGCGCAGGCCGTGCGCGCGATCGTCACGCGCGAGCCGCAGCGTCCGTGGCGCATCCTCGAGATCGGCGCGGGAACGGCCGCGGCGACACGCTCGATCGCCGATGCCCTTGCACCGCTGGTCGAAGCGGGCGCGCGGATCGACTACCTGTTCAGCGACGTGTCGAGCTATTTCCTCGCAGCGGCGCGCGAGCGCTTCGCCGCGTATCCGTGGATGCGGTTCGTGCGGTTCGACATGAATGCACCGCTGGACGCGCAGGGCATCGCGCCGCATTCGATCGACGTCACGATCAGCTCCGGCGCGCTGAACAACGCGCGCGACACGGTCGCGCTGGTCGCCGGGCTGCGTGCGCTGTCGTCGGCCGATGCGTGGTGGGTGATCCAGGAACTGACGACCGAGCATCCGGAGATCAGCATCAGCCAGGGGCTGATGATGGAAACGCCGAACGACGCGCGTGCCGAGTCGGCGCGATTGTTCGTGCCGCGCGCGCAGTGGCTCGAATGGCTGCAGTCGGACGGCGGCGATCGCGCGCTCGGTTGCGTGGCGCCCGGCACGCCGCTCGACGCGCTCGGCTACGACATCCTGCTCGCGCATGTGAAGCGCGGCGCGGCGCGCATTGCGCCGGACGCGCTGCTGGCGTTCGTCGCGGAGCGCGTGCCGGGCTACATGGTGCCGTCGCAACTGCGCGTGCTCGACCGTCTTCCCGTGACCGCGAACGGCAAGATCGACCGCCGTACGTTGGCCGCCATCGCCGACATCCGCGAACCGGAGCCGGCGGTCGCGCAACCGGCCCACACGCAGACCGCCGCCGATCCGCTGCTGGCCCGGTTGATCGGCTTGTGGGAAGCCGTGCTCGATACGCGCAACGTCACGCCGGATCAGGACTTCTTTGCGGCGGGCGGCGATTCGCTGCTGATCGCGCAGCTCGTGTCGCGGCTGCGTGGCGAGGAACCCGTTGCACAAGCGCATCCGTTCGACCGGCTGCTGCGCTGGGTGCTGGCGCAACCGACGCCGGCTGCGTTCGCGCAATGCCTGCGCGAAGCGAGTGAGCAGCAGGCTGCCGCCACGTCGCCTGCCGCCCCGCGCACGACTCACGCGTCGGCGGTCATCCATGCGCCCGCGCCACGCGTGCGTGCCGACGTACGCCCGATTCCGCTCGCACCGGGCGACGGCGTGCCGCGCGTGATCGTGCACGAAGGGCTCGGCACCGTGCATGCGTATCGTCCGGTCATGCCGGCGCTTGCGCGGCTCGGCCCGGTGCTTGGCTTCGCGGTGCGCGACGCGCAGGACTATCTCGATGTGCCGGCGCGCCATCTGAACGTGACGCTCGGCCGGCGCTATGCGGATGCGTTGTGGCGCACCGGCGTGCGCGAGGTCGATGTGCTCGGCTACTGCTCGGGCGGGCTGGTCGCGCTCGAAATGGCGAAGTCGCTGGTGCAGCTCGGCGTCGAAGTGCGCACGCTGGACATCGTGTCGAGCTACCGGATTCCGTACCTGATCGAAGACGAACGGCTCGTGCTGTTCAACTTCGCGGCGACGCTCGGGCTGCCGCTCGACGCACTGGGTTTTCCGGAAACGTACGTGCTGGCCGACGCGCTCGCCGACGCATTGAAGGCCGACCCCGCGCGTCTCGCGCCCGGCAGCCTGCAGGCACAGCTGGAGATCTTCGGCGATCGCTGTGAGCCGCTCGATGCATTACGCAGTCGCGTGCTGCGCGCGGCCGCCGGATTGTCGATGCAGGACGCGGTCGCGCATCCGCTGCTCGACGAACGCGAACGGCTGTACCGGCTCTTCATGCATTCGGTTCAGGCGAGCCACTGGGCGGGCGACGCGCCGTATGCGGGCGCGCTGCGGCTGTTCGTGCCGGAGCGCTGCAACCCGCTGATTCCGCAGCAGCGCGCGGCGCTCACCGAATACTGGACGGCACAGGCGCTCGGCGGCATCACGGCCGTCGATATCCCCGGCGGTCATTTCGACTGCCTGAATGCCGCGTTCGTCGACACCCGCCTGAAGGAGGCGCAATGAAGGTTCATCCGCTGCCGGTCGTCGTGGCCGGCTCACGCTTCGGCCAGTTCTATGCGGCGGGCCTCGCGGCGTCCAGCGCCTATCGTGTCGCGGGCATCCTGGGGCAGGGCAGCGCGCGCACCGCCGCGCTGGCCGCGCGTGTCGGCGCGCCCGTGTTCGACGCGCCTGAATCGCTGCCCGAGGACGTGCGCGTCGCGTGCGTCGCGGTCGGCGGCGCTGCGCGCGGCGCCGACGGGGCTGCGCTTGCGTGCCGGCTGCTCGAACGCGGGATCGATGTCGTGATCGAGCATCCGCTGTTGCCCGACGAATGGGATCGCGTGCTGCGCACCGCGTCGCGTCGTGGCCGCCGCTGCCTGCTCAACAGCTTCTATCCGAACCTGCCGGTCGTCTCGCGCTTCATCGCCGTCGCGCGACGGCTGCGCGAAACGAGCGCGCCGGTGCATGCGGATGTCGTGTGCTCGGTGCAGGCCAGTTTCGCGGCGCTCGACGTGCTCGCGGCCGCGCTGCAGGGCGTGGGCCCGTGGTCGGTCGAGCCGGTCGGGCCGGCGCTGTCGTCGATGCGCGAATGCGCGATGGTGCTCGCCGAAACGCCGGTGTCGCTGCGTGTGCACAACGAGATGGCGGCGGCCGACGATGGCCGGATGAGCCGGCTGTTCAGCATCACGCTGACGACGGACGCCGGCACGTGGACGCTCGCGTCGCCGCACGGCCCGCTGTGGTGGGCCCCCGCGTTGCGTGAACCGGAGATCGACGAACACGGACTGTTCCCGATCTTCGGCGATACGGCGGGCAGCGACCTGCCGAGCATCCAGATCTGCGACGACACGCGCGACACCTGGGGCGCGATTCATGCGCGCAGCTGGCCGCAAGCGGCCGTGCGCGCGGTCGATCGGCTCGTGTCGGGCGAAGGGCTGCACGCGTGCAACCAGCGCACTATCGACGTGACGCGCGTCTGGCAGCAACTGACGATGCAGCTCGGTTTTCCGGAGCAGCCGCCGGGCGACGCGCGCGCGGCCACGCTCGGCATGCTGCTGGAGCGTGCCGCATGAAAGGGCCGCTTCTTTCGATGTTGCGGCCGTTCGCGGTGCCGCTCGTCGCGGCGGTCGTGCTGCAGGCGCTGGCCGGTGTCGCCTCGCTCGTGCCGTGGCTCGCGCTCGGCCGGGTCGCCGACGCGTGGCGCGCGACGGCGCAGCTCGACGCGACGGCACGCGGCTGGCTCGTCGCGGCCGTGGTGGCCGGCGTGTGCTGGCTGGGCGGCCAGACGGTCGCGTTGCACCTGACGCACCGGGTCGACGCCGATCTCGCCGATCGCTTGCGCAGGCACCTCGCCGATCATCTGCAACGCTTGCCGCTCGGCTGGTTCGCCCGTGCGGGCAGCGATCGCGTCGCGCGTCACGTCGACCAGGATGTGCGTGCGCTGCACCAGCTCGTCGCGCACGCACCGGCCGATGTCACGCAACTCATCGTCGTGCCGTGCGCGGCGCTCGCGTGCCTGCTTTACCTGAATCCCGCGCTGCTTGCTTTCGCGCTCGTGCCGCTCGTCGCGGGCGCCGCGCTGTTTCGCTGGATGCGTTCGGCGCGGTTCGCGCCGGCCGTCGCGTCACGCAACGCGGCGCTTGAACAGCTGATGGGCGACTACGCCCAGCTCGCGCAGAACCCCGCGCTGGTGCGGCAGTATCCGGGCGCCGGCATCGAGGCGGCGGCGCTGGCGTCGACCGGGCGCTTCGAACAGGCGTTTTCGGCGTGGGTCGGCCGCGTCGGCGGCCCCGGTGCGTGTACGCAGGTGCTGCTCGGCACGCCGTTCCTGCTCGCGTGGGTCGTGTTCGGCGCGATGTGGCTCACGGCCGGCCGCTTGCCGGTGGGCGAACTGTGCGCGTTCGCGCTGCTGATCTGGGCGGTGGCCGCGCCGGTGCGCGCGCTCGGCCACGGTGCCGACGCATTGCGCGAGGCGCGCGCGGCCGCGGCACGCCTCGATGCGTTGCTCGCACTGCCGGTCTTGCCTGAACCTGCCGTTGGCGCCGCACAGGTGCCGCGCGATGCATCGATCGAGCTGCGCGGCGTGCGTGTCGACATCGACGGCACGCCGATCCTGCGCGACATCGACGCGACGCTCGCGGCCGGCACGACCACCGCGATCGTCGGGCCGTCGGGCGCGGGCAAGAGCACGCTGCTGATGCTGCTCGCGCGCTTCATGGATCCGGACCACGGCACGGTGCGGCTCGGCGGCGCCGATCTGCGGCGGCTCGCGTCGGATACGCGGCGCGAACAGGTGGCGATGGTGTTCCAGCAGGCCGCCGCACTCGACGTGTCGATGGCCGCGAACATCGCGCTTTACCGGCCCGATGCCGATCGCGATGCGATTCGCGCGGCCGCGCGCGCGGCCTGTCTCGACGAGCGCATCGACGCGCTGCCGGGCGGCTACGACTGCGTGTGCGGGCGCGACGTGCGGCTGTCCGGCGGCGAACTGCAGCGGCTGGCGATCGCGCGTGCGTTGTTGTCGCCCGCGCCGCTGCTGCTGCTCGACGAACCGGCCTCGGCGCTCGATCCGCAAACCGGGCGCGCATTGCGCAATGCGCTGCGCGGCGACGCGCGCACGCGCGTGATCGTCAGCCATGATCTCGACGCGATCCGGCATGCGGACCAGATTCTCGTGATGGATCGCGGCCGCATCGTCGAGCGCGGCACGCACGCGGCGCTGCTGGCCACGCACGGGCTGTATGCGCGGCTATGGCGCGAACGCGGTGCCGCGGGCGGGGAGGCTGCATGATGATGAAGTCGCTCAAACGTTTGCAGTGCCTGCCCGCCGAAACCCGTCGCGCGCTGTGGCGCGGGATCGGCTGGGCGGTGGCCGCCGCGTTGCTCGACGGCGCCTGCGGGTTGCTGCTCGTGCCGTTGATCCGCGCATGGTTTGCCGGCGCGCAGGCGGCCGTTCTGCACTGGACGATCGCGCTCGGCGCGCTGACGCTGTGCCACGCCTTCGTGCTGTACGTCGCGCAACGCGGCGGCTATCGCGCGGGCGGCGCGCTCGCGGCCGGTCTCGTCGAACGCCTCGTGCGCCACTTGCCGCGCATCGCGTCGTGGCAGGCCGTGCGCGACAGTCATCCTGCCGGGCTGCTGCGCGGGCCGGTGATGCAGGCGATGGGGATTCCCGCGCACCTGCTCGGGCCGCTGATCGGCGCGGTCGTGACCCCGCTCGCGGTCGTCGCGGGGCTCGCGTGGATCGACTGGCGCGTCGCGCTGTGCCTCGCGGCCGCGGCCGTGCTGCTGTTCGCGCTGCTCGAACGCGGCGGCACGCGCACGCTCGCGTTCGAGCAATCGCGCGCGGCGGGCGATCGCGACATGGCCGTGCAGCTTCAGACCTTCGCCGCGCATCAGGGGCTGCTGCGCTTCGCGGGCCAGGAAGGCGACGCGCGCGCGGCGCTGCAGCACGCGTTCGACGAGCAGCATCGCCGCACGCGTGCGCTGATGCGGCGCTCGCTGCCGATCGAACTCGGTTTCGCGGGCGCGGTGCAGGGCGTGTTCGTCGCGATGCTGGTCGGCGGCGCGTGGGCCGTCTCTGCCGGCCGGCTCGATGCCGCGACGGCCGTGGCGGTGCTCGTGCTGCTCGTGCGCTTCATCGAGCCGCTCGCGCAGCTCACGCAGCTCGACCAGGCGTTGCGCGGCGGCTGGCGCGCGCTCGACACGGTGCTCGCGGTGCTGCATGCGCCGCGGTTCGACAGCCCCGAGCGCGGCACGCCGGTGCACGATGCGAGCGTCGACGCGGTGCGCGTCGGCTACCGGTCGGCCAGCGGCGCGACGCTGCTCGACGGCGTCGACCTGCATTGCCCGGCGGGCGGCTTCGTCGCGATCGTCGGCCCCACGGGGGCCGGCAAGAGCACGCTGCTGGGCCTGCTCGCACGGCTCGACGATCCGGGCGCCGGGCGCGTGCTGCTCGGCCGCTCCGATGTGCGGCACCTGAGCGAGGCGACGCTCGCCGCGACGCGCAACCTCGTGTTCCAGGACAACGGGCTGTTTCGCGGCAGCCTCGCGTGGAACGTGCGGATGGGCCGCCCGGACGCGACCGATGCCGAGCTGCGTGACGCGCTGGACGCGGTGGGCCTGCTGCGCGACGCCGAGCGGTTGCCGGACGGGCTCGAGTCCGACGTGGGGCCGGGCGGCCAGTTGCTGTCGGGCGGGCAGCGCCAGCGGGCGTGTCTCGCGCGCGCGCTGCTGGCGCGTGCGCCGGTGCTGATGTTCGACGAGCCGACCGCGAGCCTCGACGAACTGAGCGCGCGGCGCGTGCGCGACAGCCTCGTCGCGCTGCGCGGGCAGCGCAC